>NZ_JBEXKG010000035.1:0-60419 GCF_040609555.1 Streptomyces sp. NPDC004658 | reverse complement strand
GGCGCCATAGGTCCTCGGTGAGAGGCCCCGCGCAGCAGGCGGACGATGCGATGCAGCCGAGAGCACGTCCAAGCACTCTGGTGGTCAGTGGTTGCCGAGGACGGTCCGCATCCGCTGGTAGCGGTCGAGGTCTTCGAAGGTGTCGCGGTCGGGCGGGCTGGGGTTGCGACGTCCGGTGCCCCAGGCCCAGATGCTGGCGGTGAGGCCGGCGGTGAGCGGTATGAGCAGCCACAGCAGGGCGCCCATGACTCCTCCTTTGGGGGCGGTTTGTTCAGGCGGTGAGCTGCTTGGGCGTGCCGCCGGATATGGCGATCTTGCGGGGCTTGGCGTGTGGGGCCAGCGGGATGCGCAGGGTGAGGACGCCGTTGTCGTAGGCGGCCTCGGCGGCTGCGGTGTCCAGGGCGTCGGACAGGGCCAGGCGCCGGGTGAACCGTCCGGTGGGGCGTTCGGTGAGCACGGTCCGGGCGCCGGCGGGGATGGGTGAGGGGCGCTCGGCGCTCAGGGTGAGGACGCCGCGTTCGGTGGCCAGTTCGATGCTGGAGCGGTCCATGCCCGGCAGATCGAACTGCACGTACAGGGCCTCGTCGTCGCGCCAGGCGTCTGCCGCAATGGCGGCCGCGGTCTGGTCGGCGGCGCGCGCCAGCTGGTGCACCAGCCGGTCAAGATCGTCCAGGGTGCCGGTACGCGCAAGCATGCCTGTTCTCCCTTCACTCGCTGGTCGCCCACCCCGGGCGGTTCGGGTCACCGGATATCTGCCGCTCATCCATATAGCCGACCGCAGGTTCCTTGACAAGTGAGCACTAGGTGAAGTTGACAGCATCCGACTCAATTTCATACTACGTGCAGTAAGCATTCGGTTGCGCCGACGCCCGGTTGCTCCGGCAAGGCTGGTCGGCGCGGACAGTCGGAAGGAGGGCTGCTAGTGACGGAGAGCAAGAGGACTGTCTTGCTGCTGGGGGCCCGCGGTGCCGCTGCGGTCGCCTTCGGCGCAGTGACGCTGATGTGGCCGCAGCTGACGGTGCTGGCCATGGCTTTGGTGTTCGGCGCGTACGCGCTGGTCGACGGCGCGATGCTCATGACGACGGCCTGGCGCCACCGGCGCGAGCGCCGGTCCGCACTGGCCTGCGCCGGTGCCGGCGCGCTGAGCGTGGTGGCCGCCGTGCTGACGGCCCTGTGGCCGGGACTGACGGCGCTGGCGCTGGTGGGCATGGCGGGCGCCTGGGCGATCATCACGGGCTGCCTGGAGCTGTGGGCGGCAACCCGGATGCGGCACGAGCTGGGACATGCGTGGCTGTGGCGCGTCTCTGCCGCCGTGTCGGTGGCGGCGGGCGTGCTGCTGTGGCTGCGCCCGGATGCCGGTGCGGTCGCCATCGCCCTGGTTCTGGGCCTGTACGCGCTGGTCGCGGGCGGCATCTGGCTGGCCGCGGCCTGGCGGGAGTACCGCACGCACGCCGATCCCGAATCGCGGTCGTGGCGGCGTCCGGCGTCCGGTGCCCGGATGGCCCACTGACAGGGCGTTGTCCAACCCGACCTGGGTGCATCGCGGGCCGGCGGCCCGCGATGCACCCAGGCGTGTAGCGGAAGGCAGGTGAGCATCGTGACGCGGCTGCATGTCGACGACGGCGATCTGGTGGTGCGTCTGCCCTGGCGGTGGGCGCTGGCGGCGCGGCGGCGCACCGTGCGGCTGCCGCTGAGGTTTGTGGACGAGGTCCGGGTGGAGCCGCACTGGTGGCGTGCGGTGCGCCCCCGCCCGGCCTCCCGGTACCGCTTCCGTCCGGGGCGCTGGTGCGTGGGCGAGATCGAGCACACCCGTGGCCGGGACTTCGTTGCTGTGCGCATGAACGGGCCGGTGCTCGTTGTGTCGACCGTCGGCCGCGGCACCCCATACGCCCGTCTGGCCCTGTCCACCCCTGACCCGCAAGGTGATGCCGCATGGCTGCAGCCCACAAGTTGAGCCAGTAGGTATCAACTTTCTGGCTGCGTGGTATATAAGGAGCAGAGCAAACGGCGTGCGAAACGACCTCCAAGGAGGGATGGAAGATGCTGATGCGTACGGATCCCTTCCGCGAGCTGGACCGGCTCGTCGAACGGGTCTGGGGCACAGCCGCACACCCGGCCGGCATGCCGATGGACGCCTGGCGCGAGGGCGAGACGTTCTTCGTGGAGCTGGACCTGCCGGGCGTGAACCCGGAGTCCATCGACCTCGATGTCGAGCGCAACGTCCTGACCGTGAAGGCCGAACGCAAGCCGGCGTACGGCGAGAACACCGAGACGGTGGTCACCGAGCGGCCCGCGGGGACGTTCAACCGGCAGCTGTTCCTCGGCGAGACCCTCGACACCGAGAAGATCGAAGCCTCCTACGAGGCAGGCGTGCTGAAGCTGCGGATCCCGGTCGCCGAGCAGGCCAAGCCCCGCAAGATCGCCATCAGCGGCGGCAGCGGCCGCAAGGAGCTGAGCGGCTGACGGCCACACCAGACACCGCTGAGGGCCCCGGGCTAAAGGAAGCCCGGGGCCCTCAGCCGTCCTGGAATCGAACGGTCGCCGCCTTCCTGACCGGGTTATGAGGACGAGCGGGTCGAAGGCTGGGAGGAACCTGGGTCGCCGGTCCCCGGCTGGGGATGACCCGCGGCGTGCAGCATCGGCGCGGAGTGCCGCTCGGGGCGCAGAGCACCCTCGGAGGGGACACGGCTTCGGGGCGCTTCGGCATCGCCTGACAGCGGCACGGGGCGACGGGCTACCAGGCGTCCGACCCAGCGCCGACCGCAGTGCGGCAAGAGCCGGATGCACCACCGCCCACTGCCAGGTCGGAACGGTGCACAGCTGCACACCGGTGGCGCCAGGAGCAGCATCGGCCTACGGCAGCAGGCAAGACACTCCTTGACTGGAACCGAGGTCCCGGTCGGTCCGTGCCGGTGACACGTCGTGGGCCGACCACCAGGACGCGGGCGGCGTGCTCGGGCGGCGAGCACCGCTACGGAGCGCCGGACGTCGTCCATCGCCTCGCGCAGCTCGGCCGACAGCTCCCGGGCACGGGCCGCGGTAAGTGCTGGCCGCGCCGGTTCGGTGCCGTGCTCGTGGTCCTCGTGCTCGCCCACGACTCCATCGCCCTCTGGAGGACGCGGCTCGACTGTCCCCGCTGAAGCACAAGAACCTCAATGTGCTGGGCCGCTAAGGCTTCGCCGCCTCCGTCCCGCCGAAGGGAGCCGGCGCCCGCTGCGCAACCCGGACGCTCACCACTCGACGACGACGAAGACGGAAACGGAGCGGAGGAAGACTGGCTCCGGCCTACAGTGCGCGCCCCCACGAACTCAACCGGCTTTGTGCTGGTCAGAGCTCCGAAGCGGGTACCGGGAGGCACCACGCTGCAAGGGGCCTTGACGCCTTCGCGTACCTGCTCGGCGGCCTTGCGGGCGCGGTAGGTGGCCGCGGCCTGCCGACAAGCCGGCCCGCAGTAGCGGGAGTCTCGGCGGTGGCCGTGGCCGAGGGCGAAGCGCTGGCCGCAGGACGGGCAGCGCACGACCTGCTCGGTCGGGCGGCCCAGGGTGTATGACAGGCCGATCTCGACGGCCTCCTCAAAGTGGCGGCGCCACCGCCGGGCAGCAACCTTGCACCGCGCGGAGCAAAATCGCCGGTCGCTGCGGGAACGTACCGGCAGCGGCTGGGAGCAGAAGATGTACGCGCAGCGGCGCACTTGCCCGGCCCTGCCTCAACCGTACGCCCGGCCGACTGGAGGAAAAGTCGCACCGGGACGCAGAAGCGGGACTGGTCGTTGACCAGCACGGACGGCACCACCGAGGTGCCGCGGGTGAAAGGCGGGAGCCGCGGACTGGCCGGTCTAGACCGAGGCGCAGGCCGGCGCTACCGGTTGCTGTGCGCCGCAACGCGGGCCAGGCGCCCGGCCGGAGGCCCGTCACCTCCTCCGTCCGGGCGGCTGGAGCGTACGGCGTGTGGTTCAGGGCTGGGGCGGCAGGGTGTCGGCGTCTGTGCGGGACAGAACGAGGTCGCTCCTCTCGGTGACGGGCCCGTTCCATCGAACCGCTGGCGCGGGTTTGGACAGGGCGGCTGGGTGGCTGGCCGCGGCGCGGTCGTTGGCGAGCCTGTAGGGGTTGAAGCTGTGCTCGCGTAAGGGGCCGAGGACTTCCTCGACGGCCTGGACCTGCTTGGCCAGCAGTTGGGGGTGACCTCGATGACCAGTTCGGCGTCGTCGCGCAGCCGAAGGGCGGGAGCGGGGGGAGCCCGCGTACGGCCGCGGCCGCGCCGCCTTCGACGTCGAGCTTGATCTGGCGGGCTGCAGCAAGCTAGGCCTCGGTGAGCAGCTGCGGGAGCGGCGCCCAGTCGGCGTCGATGGAGGCTTCCACGGTGCGCGGGAGGACGGCGGTGGAGCCGCCGAGGTTGGTGGAACGCTTCAGGTAGAAGGTCATCCGCCCCGTGGCGTCGGAGACGGCGGCGTTGATGGTGCGGACGTTGCCGCAACCGTTGGCCGCGAGGTTCGCCCCTAGCGTCCGGTGGAAGGCGGGGGACGGTTCGATGGCGATGACGCGGCCAGCGGGCTCGACGAGCCGGGAGGCCAGGACCGTGAAGTAGCGGGTGTGCGCGCCGACGAGTGCTCCGCCCGCCGCTCGACGTCCTGCCGCACGCCGTCGCGCCATTTGAAGTTGGGGACCACGACGGGTGGCCGGTTGGGGGCCGGTGTCCCTCGGCGGTGGTTGCCGGACGCCACGGCCACGCTGGAGTGCACGAGCACGACCTTGCGAGGGTCGCCGCCAGCAGGTGGTGGAGGAGGAAGCCGCCGAGCGGATAGGCGGCGTCCAGGGCCCGCTTGCGGGTTCCAGCCGGTCAGGGCACCGTCTGCGACCAGGCGGTCGAGCATCAGTCCGCCCACCGTGCCGGTGCCCGAGAGCTCGGTCGCGGCCAGGACCTCGGCAAGCGGTACGCGGCGGCCGTGCACGGGCGCGAGCGCGGCCAGGGAGCGGTGGCGAAGCCAGCCGAGCCGCGCGCCTGGCTCGACGAGCACCAGGGACCTGGCGGTCATCCGGCGATGGCCGGTTCGGCGTGCCCGGCGGTGAGCCGGGCGTACAGCCATCTGGGGTCGTTTGAGCTTGTCGAACCGGGCGGGGACGCGAGCGGCCTCGTGGGCGAAGGCGTCACCTTCGCGGGCCCCGGAGACGGCGAACTGCGCGAACTCGCCCTTGCCGCCAGTCGTCTGGGCGGCGATCTCGGCCGCCTCGGTGTCGTCCATGCCCGTACTCGGTTACGTGGGTGTCCCGGCCTACTGGAGGGTCCGCTGCCAGCGGAACGCCCGCGCATCTGCAGCCGGCGATCTATCGTTTGTTGCAGAGAGTTCAGTGGGGGCGACGTGGTGCGGGACACGAGACTGGTGCAGACCGCGGTCATCGGTGATGAACACTCCGATGTCCCGATCATCCTGCCGACAGAGGCGATCGAGCTCGACGTCTTCCGCCGCGCCCACCAGCAGGACACGTTCTGGTGCGGGCTGCTCCTAGGCGGCTGCGGGGGCCAGCTCGCCACCAAGCTCTACGTCGATCGCCAGTGTCACTTCCAGCACAATCCGCTGCCGAACGGCGCGCCGAACACCTGCCGACGGCCGTCCGTCGGCGAGTCCAGCGCGGACCACCTGTACGTGAAGTCGGCGATGTCGCGCTCGCTGCTCGAGTACGGCCGAGCCGCCCGGTTCGCCTTTCCGCCGCCGATCGGCTCCCTTGTCGACGTCGATCTGGAGGGCGGCCTGTCCCTGCGCATCCACATGGACAGCGCCGTGCGGCCAAACTGGGAGCGCCAGGGCGCGGTGATCCTCGGCCCCGGGGTGGTGCCGGATCCGGACGTGCTCGCGGGCTGCCCGTACGTCTACCGCGTCAGGTGCGACAGCAACGGAGCGGATCGCCGCGTATGGGTCGGAACCCAGAGCCTGGCCCGCCCCACCGAGTGGGTCCCGTTCAGCGAGTGCACGTGGACGGACGAGGGCCTACTCACCCCTGCCGCCGCCCGCATTCTGCGGGACCGCGCCTCCGCTGGCAGCCGGCCGGCCG
The DNA here is from genome assembly GCF_040609555.1 of Streptomyces sp. NPDC004658. Taxonomy (NCBI): domain Bacteria; kingdom Bacillati; phylum Actinomycetota; class Actinomycetes; order Kitasatosporales; family Streptomycetaceae; genus Streptomyces; species Streptomyces sp. NPDC004658. The sequence goes on along the minus strand of NZ_JBEXKG010000035.1, from coordinate 54,372 downwards.
CACGGCGGCCGTCTGCCAGCGGAGGCGCTCTGCCGGAGAGCGTGGTCACGTTCGTCCGCGGCCTGGAAGCGGCGCAGCGGACGGGGACAGTGGACCACGTGCGCCGGCTCTGCAACGGCAGCAGCGCCTTCCTGGACGGCCTGTCCTCCACGGCCCGGGCCGAGGCTGAGCGGGCCCTTCAGGAAGCGAAGGCGTGGCTGGCCACTCACGAGGAGTACCAGCGCCGCATCTTCAAAGACCTGGAGGCCGCGGTCCGTGAACGGCGGGCGTGGGATGTCCGCTCGGGGATTCAGCAGGCCGCGTCCCTGACCCGGCGGGGTGCCAGCGCCGAGGAGCACCGCATCCTGGCCGCGGCCCGCGCCTATTTGCGCGAGCACGACTACGCCGATCAGTCCCCGAACAAGGCGGCCTTGCGCAGGCAGGTACACCACCGGCCGGCCCAGGCCGCACCGAGGCCGGGGTCTGCCAAGAGCAAGAAACCGAACCGGGCGAAGGAGTCGGCAGCACGAGCGCGTGCCCTGCTGGAGCGGCTCGACCGCGAAGGCGACCTCCTGGCCGACGATGAGCTGGCGCAGCTGGTGGAGGAGCTGACGAGGGCGGCGAACATCGCAGGCCCCAACCTCAGGGACCCCGAACGCAAGCGGGTCGCCGGCTGGGGCCGCAAGGCGCGACAGCGACGCCCGGCGCGCACCCCGGCCCCTGAGCCCCGTGCCCGCACGAAGCCCACGGCGGCCGGGAAGCCGGAGAGCCCCGCGCGGGTGAAGCTCGACCCGCTGGCCGCCGCGGTCAAGACCATCCTGCAGAAGGCGGCAGCGACCGGCACGACGCTCACCTGGGCGCAGATTCGCGCCCAGCTCCCGCCGGGTCTGCCCGCCCTCGAGCGGAGCCAGCAAACCAGCGTGCTCATCGATGTGGACCGGAGCCGCGCGGGGACCGCGCCGTTGCTGTCCGCGCTGGTTACCGGGGCCGATCACGACATGCATCCGGCCTACCCCCGGATCGCGGCTGCTGCCGGCCGGCCGCGGCCGCGGGGAGACCTTGAAGCGGTGGCGCAGTGGGCCGTGGAGGTCTCCCGGTTCCAACGGGCGCAGTAGGAGCACCACCGGCGGCTCCCGCGCCCTCCCCGTGCTGCATGCGGTTCTGCCGGCCTTCGGGATCCGCCGGGCGCGGATGCCGGGTCAGGCCGCGATGCTCAGTTCGGTGCGGGCGCGGTGGAGGAAGTCGCGGACGGCCGGCTCGCGGCGCCATGCGGCGAGGGCGTCGGTGAACTCGCGGACGTAGTCCTTGGCGCGGCTGGACTGGACGCGGGCAAGGATGTCGACAGACCGGTTGCCGAGGTCGAGTCCGTGGTCGAGGTCGCGGGCCTGGAGGTGGGCGGTGCCGACGATGGCGAGCCGCATGCCGACAGAGCGGGTGAACACCCCGGTCGGCATGGCGGCGGCCTGCTGGTTCCAGGCGAGGGCGGCCTTGGGGTTCTTCAGGTCGCGGAAGACCTCAGCGGCGTCCGCGGACAGCCGGGCGTGGTGGTAGAAGTCGATCCACCCCGGCTCGTCACCGCCCCGGGCATCCGCCTGGCCGAGGAGGGTCTCGGAGGCGGCCAGCGCGCGGGAGGCCGCCTTGGGGTCGTTGTCGCGGGCATGGGCGCGGGCCTCGATGAGCTTGGTGAACGCCAGCACCCGCGCGTGTCCCTTGGCGCGTTCGAAGGCGCCCTGGGCCATGTCCACGGCTTCGGAGGCGAAGCCGCGCAGCAGGGATTGCATGGCCATGGTGGTCAGGACGTAGCAGCCGAGCTGAACGTCACGGCCGGCCCGGGCCAGGCGCAGGGCCTGGATGAAGTGGCGCTGGGCGGCGTCGTGCTGGCCGACGTCGAACGCGGTCCAGCCGGCCAGCCGGGAGAGCTCCGCGGTGACGGAGAACAGCTCGCGGCCCACCGCGTCGGAGAACGAGCCGCGCAGGAGCGGGGCGGCGCGTTCGGTCAGGCAGGCGGTGACGGAGTTGGCCTTCCAGTTCCCGCCGCCGTACTTGGAGTCCCAGCGGCGGGCCTCGTCGGCGGCGTCCCGCAGCTCGTCGAGGTCGGCGCGGCCGACCTGCTGGCCGCCGGCGTGGTCGGCGGCCTCGTTGGCGGGGGTGACAGCCAGCGGGTGACCGGGGTGGTGAACGCGGACACGGCGAAGCCGGATCCGGTGAGGAAGTCGCGGCGGTTCACGCTGCTCCAGAACGAGGTGGCTACCCGGACCGCATCCGCGCGGTCCCGGGGGAAATCCAACCCCACATCAGCATCCGGTGTCTCGGCCTCGCCCATACCGATGTCGCTGAGATCCACGGGGCGGCCGAGCCGTTCGCCGATCGCCTGCGCGAGGAGGTTGGGCACGGGCCACTTCGGGATCATGCCGCGCTGGCACCAGTTCGCGATGGAGGTGTGCGAGTAGTCGGTCTCCATCCCGGCCTGATGGGCGAGCTGGTTGACTCGCAGGGGCAGGGACTTCTTGCTCGCGCCGCAGGCTTCGATGAGCCGGGCCAGGTCCGCGTTGGGCGGACGGCTCCGGCGGGCGGTCGAGGCCACCGTGTCCCCCTTCTCGACCAGGTGCTGAAGGTGCCCACACGACGAACGGCGTGCCCGGCCTGATTGCGCAGCCGGGCAGGTCAATTCCCGGCGAGCACCAAGCCGTACGCCTCGCGCATGCCTGGCAACCGAGGGTATTGCCTCCCGGGGTCGCATCGAACCGCTTCTGCGAGTTGTGAGCCCCCTTGTGAGCCCTCCCCGGTCCGGCGCCCGGACGGTGAGATGGGGGCACGGCCGCCGCCGGGCCGGGGAGGAAGCCCTCCGGCGGCGGCCGTCGCCAGGCACCACGACGACTTCACGCTCGGGGGTGAACCAGGATGTGCGGAATCGCTGGACTGGCCGGAGGAGACGCCGCCCGGCACGAGAGCACGATCGCCGCCATGGGCGCCGCGCAGCGCTACCGCGGCCCGGACGGCACGATGCACGCCGCCACGAGGGACGGCCGGGCGGTGCTGGCCATGAACACGCTCCTGATCGTCGACCCGTACGCTTACTCCGGCCCGTACACCGATCCGGGCACCGGGCTGGTGCTGGCCTTCAACGGGGAGATCTACAACTGGCGCCGGCAGGCCGCCGCCTGCGGCATCGAGATCGGCGAGCGCGAGTCGGACGCCCACTTCCTGCTGCGCGCCTGGGCCAGGATCGGCCCCCCCTGCCTGGACGGGCTCGACGGCATGTTCGCCCTGGCCGTCTACGACCCGCGTACCGCGAAGCTGTTCCTGGCGCGCGACCGGCTGGGGGAGAAGCCGCTGTACTGGCGGCTGGACGGCGGCCGCCTCGCGTTCGCCTCCGAGGTCACCACCCTGACCGGGTACGGCCCGGCGCCGCTGGTCTTACGGCCCGAGGTCACCGCGATCGAGACGCCGGTCGGCGTCGACACCCCCTTCCAGGGCATCCAGCTGCTCGCCCCGGCCACGCTGCTGACCTTCGACGTGCCCACCGGCAGCGTCGATCAGATGACGTGGTGGCACCTGGAGGACCGCGCCCCGTACACCGGCACCTACCGCGAGGCCCTGGCGAAGTTCTCCACCGTCCTGACCGAGCAGATCCCGCTGCGCGTGCCGGCCTGCGACTTCGCGCTGCTGCTGTCGGGCGGTCTGGACTCCGCCGTCCTCGCGTACCTGATGCGGCCGCCGGTGTGCGTCACCGTGCGCTACCCGGGCCAGGACCGCCTGGACGAGTCGGACACCGCTGCGGTGATCGCCCGGGACATCGGCGCCGAGCTGGTGGTGGTCGAACCGGACCCGGCCGACTTCACCGGGGCCCTGCCGCACATGGTGCGGGCCCTGGACTACCCGATGGGCAACGCCTCCACCTTCTCGGAGCACATGGCCTACCGGAAGATCGCCGACCTGGGCCTGCGTGTGGTGGTCGGAGGGCTCGGGCCGGACGAGTTCCTCATGGGCTACGTCCGCCAGGCCCTCGTCCTCTTCGGCCCGGAGAAGGTGCTCGCCGCCGGCCTTCAGGCGTACCGGCCGCTGGCTGGCAAGCTCCTGCACCCGGCCGGTGCGCCGCTCGCTCCGGCGGAGGCGGTGACCCGCTTGGTGCTGCGTGGACCCGACCCCGAGGGCCGGATCCGCGACCTGGTCGCCGACGCGTTCGCCCGGGCCGGCGGCGACCTCGCCCGCGGGCTCACCCTCGCCGACCTGGCCACGGCCTGGCGGCCGCTGGTGATGACCAGCGACAAGCTCGCCTCCGCCTACGCCCTGGAGCGCCGCTCCCCGTACCTGGCCCGCGACCTGGTCGAGCTGTCCTACCGGCTCCCCGCCTCCTACAAGATCACCGACCCGGCGCAGGGCAAGCGGATCCTGCGAGACGCCGCCAAGGCCCTTGGCCTGCCCCGCGAGGTCTGGGCGAGCCGGGACAAGCTCGGCTTCGCCAGTCCCGTCCCGGCCTGGCTCAACGGCCAGCTCGCGGCCTGGGCCGACGCGGCGATCAAGACCGCGCTCGCCGACGCCCCGCCCGCCTGGCGGCCGCTACTGGAGACCGGGCTCGCCCCCGGCGGCCGGTTCGACCGCACCCGCATGCAGGCCCTGATGGCCGCCGCCTGGTTCTCCGACCAGATCCTCAGGACAGCAGCATGACGATTCTCGCGGTCACTACCGTGTCGGCATGCACTCCGACACCACCGACGTCCAGGGGCCGGCCACCGCCCGCGGAGCCGTCGCCATCATCACCAACCGCCGCGGCGAGCTGCTGATGCACCTGCGCGACGACCTGCCCGGCGTCATCGCCTGGCCGAACCACTGGAGCCTGCTGGGCGGCGGCTGCGACCCCGGCGAAGCCCCGGCCGCCACGATCGTCCGCGAGCTCGACGAGGAAGCCGGCCTCGAACCCCGCGACCTCACCGAGCTGTTCGAGATCCGCGACACCCGCGGCTCCGGGCAGCTGATCACGTTCTTCGCCGCCTGCTGGGACGGCGACGAGACGCAACTGCCGCTCGCCGAAGGCGTCAAGCTCCAGTTCTTCGCCCCCGAACACCTCGACATCCTCACGATCCCGCCGTTCATCCGGGCCGGGATCCACCGCCACCTGGCCGCCCGGCCCTCCTGACCCCCCGCACCGTGGGGGCAGGGTGGGGTCGCGTGGGCGGCCCCACCCGAAGGGACGACCCGCCCATGAAGATGACCGTCATCGGATGCGGCTACCTCGGCGCCACCCACGCGGCCTGCATGGCCGAACTCGGCCACCAGGTCCTCGGCATGGACTTGGACATCGACAAGGTCCACACCCTGTCCACCGGCCGGGCCCCCTTCTACGAACGGGACCTCGACGACCTCCTCGCCCAGCACACCGCCTCCGGCCAGCTGCGGTTCACCGCATCCTTCGCCGAGGCCGCCGACTTCGCCGACCTGCACTTCATCGGCGTCGGCACCCCGCAGCAGCCCGACGGCTCCTACGACCTCACCCACCTCTTCGACGCTGTCCGCCAGCTGGCCCCGCACCTGACCCGGCCGACGGTCGTCGCGGTCAAGTCCACCGTCCCCGTCGGCACCGCGCCCCGCGTCGCCGAACTGCTCCACGAGCTCGCACCGGCAGGCGACCTGGTCGAGATCGCGTGGAACCCGGAGTTCCTGCGCGAGTCCTTCGCCATCGAGGACACCCTGCGCCCCGACCGGCTCGTCCTCGGCTTCGGCCCCGGCCGCTCCCGCGCCGAGACCGTGATGCGGGAGGCGTTCGAGAAGATCATCGACGCCGGTACGCCGACGATCGTCACCGACTGGGCCACCGCCGAGCTCGCCAAGGGCGCCGCGAACTCCTTCCTCGCCACCAAGATCTCCTTCGTCAACGCGATGGCCGAGGTCTGCGAAGCCTCCGGCGCCGACGTCGGCGAACTCGCCGACATCCTCGGCCACGACCACCGCATCGGCCGCCGCGGCATGCGCCCCGGGCTCGGGTTCGGCGGCGGCTGCCTGCCCAAGGACTTGCGCGGGTTCATCGCCCGCGCCGACGAGCTCGACGCCGGCCAGGCCGCCGGGATTCTGCGCGAAGCCGACGCCGTCAACGCCCGCCGCCGCGAGCGCGTCGCCGCCCTGGCCCGCCAGGAGCTCGGCGGCGACGTGCGGGGCAAGCGGATCACCGTCTGGGGCGCCGCTTTCAAGCCCGAGACCGACGACATCCGCGACTCGCCCGCCCTCGCCGTCGCCCAGGCCCTGCACGACCTCGGCGCCTGTGTCACCGTCACCGACCCCAAGGCCCTCGACAACGCCCGCAAGCTCCACCCCGCCCTCGACTACGCCGACGACCCGATCGCCGCCGCGCAGGACGCCGACCTGCTGCTGCACCTGACCGAGTGGTCCCTACCGGCACATCGACCCCGCCCGCCTCGCCTCCCGCGTCGCCAGCCCGAAGGTGATCGACGCCCGCGGCACCCTGAGCGCCGGCGACTGGCGCGGCGCGGGGTGGATCTACCGCGCCCTCGGCAGGCCCTGACGGCCCGAGGCCGGCACCCCGGCGACGGCCTGGGCAGACCCCGGCCGCCGCCGGCGCCGCTGTCCGGGCAGCCGCCGGGCGGGCTTGACCCCTTCCAGCAGCTTCCACAGCGGCCGGCCCTCGGCGGCCCACAGCTCCAGCCGGCCACGGTCGATCAGGTGGACGCCGTACGTCTCGCTCCGCTCCACCGCTGGCAGGGTGAACCGGCCGTTGGTGATGATGACCGCGAACTGGGCCCCGTGGACCGTTTTCGCCGTGCCGGCGAGCCGCTGCAGGACCTCCACCCCGATGGCCTTGCCCTCCCAGCCATCCCGCTTGTGCTTGCACTGAACGACCCAGATCCGGCCATCAGCGTCGACACCACGTACGTCGCAGCCGTCATCGTGTGCTCCGCCGACCTGCTCGGCTTCGAACCCGTCGCGGCGCATGAGATCCCGCACCGCGAACTCGAAGTCGCGGTGGTGCAGAGCATCGATTTTCTCCAGCGGGATCCGCACGCCCCGGGCCCGCCGCTCCTCCCACCGGCGGCGCTGGTCGCCGGCCAGGCCCCAGACGGCCAGCAGCATGAACACCACCTGCGGCACGACGGCATAGATCCCCCAGTGCTCGTTCAGCCAGGCTCCCAGCCAGAGCCCGAACCCGACCACCGCTGCGAGGGCGGCCACTGCCGCGCCGATCAGCACCCCACCGCGTAGTTCCTCACGCGAGACCCACCGTTCCAGCCCGGCAGGATCGCGACCCGAATCCGGGGAGTCCAGGTCAGGGTCCGGCCCTCCATCCGGAACCGCGGTGCGCCGGGTTAAGCCGGCGGGCGCATCGCCGTCCTCCGACCGTTCGCCGCCATGCTCCTTGTCCTCAACCATCTGCACTCCTCCACGAGTTGACATCACAGGCCAGGCGGCAACTCCACCACAGGGCACCGACATCACGTGTCGGCCTCGGCCCACCAGCCGGGCGACGCTGACCGAGAGCACCGCCTTCTGCCCGGTGGCCTGACGACCGTGCCCTACCCCTCTGCCGTGGCCGGAGGAACTCGAGGTGGCGGAACCGTCAGGACTCCGGACGGCGCGGAGCGCCGCCGCGCGAGCGGAACGTGGTCCCTGCGTCTTCGAGCAGGCGGTGCATGCCGTCGTACGAGCGGCTCGTCTCCTCGGCCAGGGCCCGGATGCTTGCCCCGGCGTCGTACTTCTTCTTCAGATCGGCGGCGAGCTTGTCGCGGTCCGCGCCGGGCGCTAGCCGGCGGGCCGGCGTCTTCCTGGACATGAGATTCCTCCCTGCAAGGGCGGGCGTTGCCCTCATGATCGCGTGAGGAGGAGGCGTCGGTCACCGATTCGGCGAAGACCATGCCTTGGCCTGCGAGGTTGGCGGCGCGGAGCGCGCTTGCGCCACCATGCCCCGATGAACGAGGAACCGCTGGAGGAGTGGGCACGGCGGCGCGAGGAGCGCCGGGCCGCCGCGAAGGGCAGGCTGCGGGCGGTGCCGCTTACCGAGGGCAGGAATCGAGCGGCGCACGTCGAGCCGGACGCTCCCCGGGTCATTCAGGAGTGGAACGGCAGCGAGTGGGAGGCGATCGGCGTCGTCGAGAGCCTGGACGCTGCGAAGGCCCTGCTGTATCCGCCGCAGCCGGTGACGGAGAAGCCCGCCGAGTGGGACCGCCCCGCGCTCGGCCCGGGCAGGGGGCGGCACCGTCGTACGGCCCCGACAGAGGAAGGCCGCTGAGAGCCCGCACCGAAGCGATGCTGCCAAGCTCGAGGACCGCCGTGTGGAACCTCGCCTCCGACTGATCCGGCCGCCCGACCTTCGTGAAGGAGACGCATGTCCCTCATCCCTCCCCAGATCCAGGTCGACACCTGCAATGTCCAGACCGTGTCCATCACCGGGGACGACGTCGCCGCCTTGCTCACCGCCGCCGGCCAGTGGGTCGCCGAGCATGAGGGGTGTGCGTGACGTCGGTCAACCTCGTGCCCTTCTACCTGTGCCCGGACCTGTGCGAACCGGCCGACGACCAGCCCGGCGTCCGCCTCGACCTCACCATCGACGTTTCCGGCCGCCACCGCTTTCAGTCGCCAAACGGATCATCGACGTCCTGACCAGGAGGAGCCGTGGGCTTCACCGCACAGCACGATGGGCGGGGCCGACTGGATGCCGCCCAGCCCGACCTTGGCTGCAGATGGACGTGGGAGGCAGTCCACCGTGCCCGCCCCCGCGTGATGATGGTCTGTCCGGAGTGCGCGCACCCAATGCACGCGAAGGTCTCCCGGTACGGCCTGCGGTTCTTCGCCCACGACCCCGGCGCTCCCACCTGCGCGCTGGCCGGTGAGTCCATGGAGCATCATCTGTTGAAGCTGGAGTTGGCCACCGCCGTGCGCGCGGCCGGGTACCACGCCGAGCTCGAGGTCCGCGGCCCTGACGGTGCCTGGCGGGCCGACGTCATGGCGTCCTCGCCGGATGGCAGCCTGCGGATGGCGTGGGAGGCGCAGCTGTCCCCGATCACCGTGGACGAGATCAGCGAGCGCACGGCGCGGTTCGCGGCGGACGGTGTACGGGTGTGCTGGGTCGCCACCAAGCTCCGGCCCTGGGTCGGCGAAGTGCCCTCCATCCATGTCCGGCCACCCAGCGACGACGAGCCGAACTGGATCGTGGCCGGTGGGCTGGCCCGCTTCACCGTGGCCAGGTGCGAAGAGCACGTGCTGTGCCGCTCCATCGGCCGCGGTGAGTGGTACGAGACGACAGCCGACCTGCGGCCCTTCACTGCCTGGGCGCTCACTGGTCGCGCCGTCCCCCACCGGTTACCGGGCTGGCTGCACGCCTGGACCGGCGTGTGGACCGCACCGCAGTACATCACCGTCGCCACCGCCTATCAGCAGGCCCACGACCGCGCCGTCGCCGCGTTCGAGGAACAGCAGCGGCTGCGGGAGGACGAGCAGCGCCGCCGCCGGGAAGCGGCGTCCCGAGCACGGCGGGCCCGGCGGCCCGTCGCTCCGGCGGCCCCGCCCCCCATCCGAGCCAGCGGACCGACAGCCGACCGTGCCGCAGCAGGCCAGCCTTACCGCTCCGCGCCCCGAGCCGGTGTGGCAGGTCAACCTCCCCAGCCGGGAACGCGAACACCTCCACGCCGCCGCCCTGGCCGAGGCCCGCCTCCTGCTCGGCGTCAACGCCGAACTGCGGTACCGCGACGGCGACCGCCGCTGGGCCTTGGGCACAGCCCTGTACGTGGGCGACCGCCCCTACGCCGTACTGCGGCCCCGTCCCCAGTTCGTCAACTGGGAGCAGCTCAAGGGACTGCTCATCTTCGTCCGCAACCTCGACGAACTGCGCATCCTCGGCCGCACGGCACCCGACGGCACCCGCATCATCATCCTGCCCGAGCAAGAGCCCCCTACCGGGTGAAGCAGCCGAGGGCCTGATCTGATTCTCTCGGGGCAGGCGAGGCCGGTGTCGTCCGTTCGCCCAAAGCTCGTTGGACGGGTTTGTTATGCCCTGAAGCTGGCGGGTTTCCACGTCGTCGATGAGGCGGACGACGCCGCGACGGGGCTGAGGGTGAGCGAGACGCCTGCGGGCGTGCTGGTGAGCTGGACGACGTCGCACGGGTTCACGGCGCTGGCGGCCGATCAGCGTGGGGCGTCCAGCGACGGAATGCGGGTGGCGGTGCAGGCCGCGGTGGCGGGCCTGCTGGTCCAGTGCGGACACACGGTCGTGGAGACGCCGGACGGGAACGGCATCGTGGTGCTGGCGGACGGGCAGGCGGCCGGTGCATGAGCGCCTGCCCAGGTCGCACCCGTTCACAGCTGCCGGCCAGCAGCGTCTCCGCTGGGGTCGTCGGCCACCGGCCGAACGGCCCTCGCCTGGCCTGGGCCCGTCGGCTGCCAGCACACCGCGGCCCTTCGTGCGGTGCGGCGACCGGATTACGCGTCCTCTCCTCCGCGCCGGGCCTGCGCCGCCCGCGCCGCCGGACGCGAGAAGCCCGAGGAGATCCTGGCCGAGCACATCGAGCACACCGTGGACCTGCTGCTGGAGCGCTCCCGCGTCCTGGCCGACGCGGTGGCCGACGGCCGGACCGCCGTGGTGGGCCTGTCCTACCGGCTGGCCGACGGCAGCGCCCAGCTCGTTGCCGCCCGCGGCCTCGACGTCGTGGCTTCCACCGCGTCCTGACCGCCCCCCACCAGAAGATCGCGAATCCAGCCCGCGGCCGCGCCGACCCGGCAGGGCCGCGGGCTGCCACGCGCGGGCGAACAGGACAACGGTCGTCTCCATGACTTGACTAGTGAATGGCGCGGCACACCGTGGTGGGCCCACCGGTCCGGCCCGCCACCAGTCCACCAACCGGCACGCGGGGCAGGCAACGGCGCTCGGCAGCACGAAGGCCCTGACCGCTCGGGGATGATCAGGGCCTCGTACGCCGCGGGGGAAGCTGACGCGGCCCCGAAGCCAGAGCGCGGTCGAAGGGCCGCGGACTGCACCGGCACGACGTGGGGGCGTCCAGACCAGTACACGCGTCACCCTCTCATCACCACCCCGGCCTTGGAGACACGCTTCGCGGCAACACGAAGCGGTTCCCCCGACTGGGCGTCCTGACGGCGCTCCGGGCGACCGCTCGCGGCCGGGGCAGGCAGGCCTTCGCCGTGGCCGACGAACCGGCCAGTGCACTCGATGCCGATGAGGGCGGCGTCGCGTCGGGCGCGGCCGCGGTGAAGGCCAGGCGCAGCCGCTGGTCGATGGCCGTGCCGACGGCGCCGGCCTCGGCGCCGACGCCGGGCGGCGGGAAGGGGCGTCCGGGCCGGACAGCGCGGTACTGCCCGTCGAGTCACGGTCCCCCACAGCCTCATCGGCTCGCAGCTCACCGCGTCCACCAGGGGAGACAAGGTGTGAGGCCTCACAGGGGCACAGGGCTGTGGCTGCGTGACACCTGCGGCCACCGGGGTCTGGCAGGCTGAGGGTCGCGGGGAGCTGGCGCGTCTCGCCGAAGGAAGGGGGCCCGGGTGGCGGGGATCGAACGTGAGCCGGCGGAGGTGCGGATACCCAAGGACGCCCTGGACGCCTTCGCCGCAGCGCTGAGCGTGCGCACCGCGGCAGTGCGGACCTGGGCCGACGGCATTGAGTGGATGTACGCCATGGGGACGTGGGAGCAGCCGCCCCTGGAGGTGGCCCTCATGCCCGGCGGCGAGGAGGTATGGCTGCGGATGTCCACCGACCGCTCCAGCGTCGCCGTGTGGACCATCCAGTAGTGGTGGGACTTCGCCGGGCAACTGCCCGGCGTGACGCCGTCGCAGGACTGAGCCGCGGAGGGTTCAGCCCTTCGCGATGATCCGGCTGATGCCGAACGGGACTTCCTCCGCCAGGTCGAACAGCGGCTCCAGGACGCCGTTGTACACCGGGTCGGTGTGAGGCGGGCAGTGCTCGGTCAGCAGACAGCCGGCGGCTTCCTCCTTGGTGCGGGGGTGGGCCGCTTCCTCGTCTGCGGCGATCTCCACGACGAGGTCGATCGCGTCGTCCACCCGGTCGCGCACCTGGGCCCACCGCTGTGCTGTGCGCGTGCGCTCGTCGAGGAGGTCGGGGTCACGCACCGGTACAAGGTCGGCCACAGGCACCGACAGCGCCTCGTGCAGCAGCCCCAGCGTCGGCTCCTGGCACAGCTCCTCCACCGTGTCGGGCGACAAGGGCGGCTTCGCCTCCGCGACGCGCTGCAGCACGGTGACGCCCAGGACGACCGCCGCGGCCGTGTATCGCCACGCGATGAGTGCCACATGCCGCTCGTACGCGGTCGCGCCGCTCGCGATCTCCTGGATGGCCTGCCCGTAGAACGGGAGCGTCGTGTGCGCCTCGTGCATGTCGGCCACGTCGCCTCCGCTTTGGAGTCGGTCCCACATGGAGCTCGCCGACTGCAACTCGTACCGCGCGGTCAAGAGCGCCGCGTTCAGCGACCGCAGCGCCCCCAACTCGATCACCGCCAGCGGGCCGCGCTCATCGAACCGTGGAAACCGCATCGCCACTCCCCACCCCGGGTCCGGACCTGTCCCCGGAACGCTACCCGGCGCGGCGGTAAGTGCGCGCCAAGGACGTCTCCGAGGAGGGGTAGAGCAACGGCGCCCTGGCTCGCGCGGATGTTCCTCGCCCCCGCATACGCGTCGCCGGCCACGTGGATACGGGTGGATACGGCGGTGGCTCCGATCGGAAAGGGCACCCCGCAGCTGCATGCGGGGTGAGGCCGTTCAGAGATCACTCGGCGACAGGCCGCATCGGCACCGGACCGGCTCCCCTAGCCGTCAACCGCCAGCGGACGTAGTGTCCGTTTATGGGCGACATTATCCGCCCGGAGCCGGCCCAGCGCTGCCTGTGGTGCGGCCAGCAGCTCGGTGAGGGCTCTCCCCACCGGCGCTACTGCTCGCGGCCGCGTCTGTGCCGGGACAAGGCGTACCGAAACCGGCGCCGAGCGCGCGGGCTGGCCCGCGAGAGGGGTGTGCTGGCCAGCGCCGGGTACGAACTCGATCAGCAACTGCAGGCACTGCGCGAAGTGTTGCTGCGAGCGGTCTTGCAGGAAGACGCGTGGCGTGGCGTGTTCGCCGCCGCGGCCGCGGGCCTTGAAGCACGCACGACGGAGTTGGTACGCGTGTGTGTCCTCGAGGAGCGCGCTGCCGGCACGTCCTGGGAGGAGATCGGCGAGCCCTTCGGGATCAGTGCCGACGCCGCCCGCAAGCGCTGGGGCCACTGGCGGCTCCTCGCCCCCGACGAGCTGCCCGGCCTCTAGCAGGTCCGCTTCGGCCAGACCGGCTGGGTCAAAGCATGCCATTGGCGATCACAGCCGCCTCCATGGCAGACCGTTCGTCGATCCGGTGACGGAGCGGCGTCCAGGTCCTCGCCGGCGGCGATGAGTGCGGGTCAAGGCACGCAGTGCCAGCTGCTGCAGTCGCTCGCCCGCCTCCCCGCCTGATGACGCTTAAAGGTTGCTCTTCAAGCTCCCTGTGTGTAATATTTTAAGCGTCATTAGGGGGTTGTTGGGGCGGCTGCGGCTTCTCCCGGTGGCCGCAGCGCCGTGAGGAACGCTTCACCGGAACCGGCCCGGCGGGCGGCATGTGGCGCTGAATCCGTCCACAGCCATCACGGTCTACGGTCCTGCGACCCCCAATCCCTCAGTAGCGGAGAAGAACGACGCCTTGATCGCGAAGAGCCGACGCCGCCGGAACGTAGCGGGCGCCAGCGCCCAGGCGATGGCCGCACGACAGAGGGCAGTTGAACGTGCTCGGCAGCATCGTCGAGCGCGGTGGATCCTGCCGGCTGCCGGTGTGGGCGCCGGAGTTGCCGGCTGCTTGGCGGCGGAGGTCACGGGCTCGTTCGCGTTCGCTGGTGCCCTCGGCTGCGTGTTCATGATCGTTGCGCTCCGACACGTCTATCGCGGCAAAGGCAGCTCCTGGGCAAAGGGCGCCGCCGGGGAGCGCAGAACCGCCCGGATCCTCGCACCGCTGACATGGTTCGGGTTCTACGCAGTCCTGCACGATCGGGCGGTGCCCCGAAGTCGGGCAAATCTGGATCATGTGCTGATCGGCAGGCGAGGGCTGGTCTACATCGATACCAAGAACTGGATGTCCGAGCGCGTCCGTATCCGCGTCGACAGCCGCGGCAGGCTCTGGTGCGGCAACTACTGCAAGCAGAATGAGGTGGACACGGTCCGGTGGGAGGCTGGCCATGTCGCTGCCGCACTGGGCTGGCCCGCGCTCGCCGTCATCGCGGTGCACGGAGCGATCGTTCCGGGCAGCGTCGTGCAGCTTGATGGCGTCACCGTGGTGCAGGCTTCCCACCTGCGCCGGTACCTGCGGCGGCTCCCCAAGGCTCCCGGCTGGAACCGCGCGATGGTGCGCGAGACCGCGAGGGTTGCCGACCGGCGGCTGAAGCCGGCAGCGGCTACTGAGGGGCCGTCGTCTGTCTCACAGCGGCGGCGGAATGGCTATCGCCGCCCCCCGGCCCGCAGGCCGCGCGGCAGGCGGTGATCCCGCGCACGGGCCTGGCCATCACGAGCGCCCTGCACGCCCTGCAGATAGCGGTTCAGTGCGGCGAGGACGATGCTGCGGCCCCGTGTCACCCGGCCGCATTCCCTCGGAAGGTGCTGAGAGGTGCCTGGCGTTCATACTCCGTGCGGGCTGCCTCCAGCAGCGTCCGCCACGACGTCACCGTCGGGCGCCGCCGCAGGAGGGCGCGCCGTTCCCGCTCCGTCATGCCGCCCCAGACACCATGGTCGATGCGGTGATCGAGAGCCTGGGCGAGGCACTCGATCCGCACTGGGCATCCGGTGCAGATGGCCTTGGCGCGGTTTTGAGCCGCGCCGTCGACGAACAGGTCATCGGGGTCCGCGGTCCGGCATGCCGCTCGCGCAGTCCACATCTCCGAATCCTCTTCGTCCACCCGATGCCGTCCTCTCCCCAGCCCGACCCACCTTGCCCCCGTGCACGCGCTGTTCAGCAACGGTATGGCAGGCCGAGAGGGCGCGAAGCGTGGTGATCCAGCAGCACCTCGATCGGGTGAAGGGTCCTTGACGGCTGCGCCCTGTGTCCTGCACGCAGCTCAGCCAGTGGCCGAGCCATCAGGGATCGACGGAAGCGAGGCGTTACCTGTCACCTTGCTGATGCGCCGCTGGATTGCCTCGAAGACTTCGGTGCGTTCCGGTGTGATCTTGTACTGGAAGCGGTCGTAGCGAAGCTGCAGCGTGGCGGTCCGGTCCAGGGCCTGGAGAAGGACCAGGCCGAGGCTTCCTCCGGGGGACAGGTCGCGGTGCCCTCGTAGCTCCAGCGGCAGACCGTGGTCGGGATCGGTCAGGGCCTGCACCAGCTCGGCCCGGCGCAGAGCGGTGTCAGAGTCGTAGTCCAGCTCCAGCACCCACCACTCCCCAAGCCTGGACTCGTGGCCGGTTACGACCTGAGGGGTAGCGACCGTGTGCAGAAGTCCGAGGCGGCGCAGGAGCCCGCTGGGGAGCCAGGCCGCGTCTCGCCAGATCGACTCATACACGAGGGGCTGGCGGTCGTCTTCCCACCGCCTCTCGTAGCCGGTCCACGTGTCGCCGGCCAGCCAGCAGGCCTCCCCGCCGTTCTCGTGTACCCGCGCGACGAGGGCGGCTTCAGCCCGCTCGAAGGCACGCCGGGAGGGGCCGGTGAGCCTGAGGCTGGTCGGCTGGCCGAGCCGGCGCAGCTCGACACTGTGTGTGGTTCGCGCGTGGACACGCAGGCCATTGATCCCGTAGATCTCGTCCCTCCCGTCCCCCATGGGCATGCGGCAGGGCAGCAACCCGGACAGCAGACTGTCGAGGCTGGCGTTGCTGTCCAACTGCAGCCCCAGGCTGTCCGCGGAGGGTTCCACGTACCTGATGCCGAAGGGGTACTCGAAGAAGCGTCGCT
This sequence comes from Streptomyces sp. NPDC004658, assembly GCF_040609555.1. Lineage (NCBI taxonomy): Bacteria > Bacillati > Actinomycetota > Actinomycetes > Kitasatosporales > Streptomycetaceae > Streptomyces > Streptomyces sp. NPDC004658. The sequence goes on along the minus strand of NZ_JBEXKG010000035.1, from coordinate 38,496 downwards.
GACAGCTGAGGACCTGGTAGAACACCTCGGACTCGAGCAAGAGCTGCGCAGGCTCAGCTGGGGCCGGGATGAGTGGCCCAGCCGGCGTCAGGGCGGCGACGACGTTGCTCGCGAGCTGACGCGGTGCTCCCGTGTAGAGGGCGTACGTTCGGGCCCGGCTGCTGCTCTGGCTGACCGACATCGGAGGATGCACCTTTCGCTCGGCTCCGTCGGCCCTCGGAGCGTGAGGAAGAGGTACTGCGTTCGGCGCAACAGTTAGGTGGGCGGTGGAGCTGGTCGAAGCCGTGCTTCTTCGCCTACGCCTTGAACCGAGGGGCCGAGTTCGCGTGAGGGGCAGCAGACCGATGCCGCAGGGAGTCACCCTAGCGGGAGAGAGGGCAGGTGGCGGAGGAGCGCCACGCCGACCCGGGCGTGACGATGCCGCGGACACCACCAACGCCCGGAGCGGCACACTTCGGCGAGTCCCCAGCGTCACCGCTGGACGAGCGGGGGGATCCGGGTCCCGATGAGGGCACAGCCGAACCATGAGCGTGCCCCACACGGGTCGGCGCTTCCAGTGTCCCCACCGTCGAACCAGCCGAAGGGTTGACGCCCAGCGGGCCGTGGCCACGTGCAAGCGCCGACCGGGAAGCCTCCCGAGGCCGCCGTCCGGCGCCGGCCGAGGCCGGTTTGCCATGTAGACGGCGGCACTCTCGCAAAGCTGCCGGACTCAGGTCCCCGCACCCACCTTGGTCATGGTCGCGAGCGGCGAGCGCTGTCCCGGCTTCATGCTGCGCAGGCGCTCCCAGTCGATCCCCGGGTGTGCCCCCTCCAGAGCGTCGATGTCTGCCGTGCGGAACAGAGCCACCGGGACCGCACCGGCCCGCGAGGTGCCGAACCGCACCTCGACGGTGTCCGCGGCCTGGATCCAGCCAAGCTCCAGCATGTAGTTGAACTCGACACGCCTCACCTTCAGGCGGCTGGCTGCCTGGTCGGGACCGAGCGGCGTGTCCTCGGCGACCAGCACGGCCAGGTCCTCACGCTGGCACACGGCGTGCACCTGGTCGGGGTTGACGAGCGAGCCGCCCGGGCTCGCGCTGAGCTCCGTGAGCAGACCGCGCCGGATGAACTGCCGCACAACGAAGGCCGTGACCGACGCCTTCTCCTGCAGCTTGTTCGGTGTGCCCAGGGCCTCAGCGATACGGTCCGCGGCCGCCGCACCGGAGATCGGCGCGCGGGGCAGCGAGGCCTTGATCGCCTCGGCGTCCATGGCCTCCACCACTGCGCGCGACCACACGGAGGAACCCGTCGGAGGCGGGACGAGCCCGGTGGCCCGGGCCCAGCGGAACGCGGCCACGGGGACCCCCAGCCTCTTGGCGGCCTGGCTCTCGTCGTACTCGGTGCGTGCGGTGCGCGCCATGCGTGAACTCCCCAATTAGGAAGAAAAAGAACTTTAGCGACAAAACGTGTCAGGCCGGAGGGGTAGACGTCAACCCGCCTAGTTACTGCGCCACTTGAGGGGTTCCGGCTAACTCCCGAGGGCGTTTCGCGAAGACGGACCGGCTCGTTCCCGGACCGCCCATGAGTGACACCGCTGGCCCGCGGCGGCCCCGGCTGGTCGCCACTGGCCGGCGGTGTCAGTGGCGGGTGCGACGCTGTCCGCCATGGACGAGGTGATGCGCGGCCGGGTCTACGGAGCTGATCATGAGGACCCCGGCCCTCGAACCGGGCATGACTACCGCGAACTCGTAGGCGGACCGCTTGACGGCCTGCTGCTCGACGTCACAGGTTGGACGCCATCCCAGTTGGACGAGGGCGCGTCGCTGACAACCGAACTCGGCGCGTACGGGAGCGGCGGGCGCTCGGTGTACGCGCCGCGCGGGGGAGACCGGCGCTTTTGGGACTGGCAGGGCGACACTCGATGACGCGGGCGCTCACCTTGCGACGGGGCCGGTGATCTCGGTGTCCTCGCTGACGACCTGGCCGCGGACCACCTGCTGCGAAGCGGGTAGCTCGGGTACGGCGGGCGCAACCTCGCGCGGCATGATCGTCCCCTCGAGCGCTGCGGTCGGGTTGATCATCGAGAGGATCTTCAGGGCGAGCTCGGCGGGTACATCCTTCAGCTCCAGATCCATGGTGGTCGCATCGCTGCTGAGTGTGGCGTGCCCAGATACAAGCGCTGGCTTGACATCCGGTTCTTGATGGTGGTCGCTGCGGCGCGGGGACCGGCCGGACGCGAGCGGTGTTCGGCGGTACTGGCCGGACCTTCCGCCGGCCCAGTAGGACCTGCGGCGGTCGCGTGACTCGTGGGCCGGCGTCCCACCAGCGGACGTGACACCGGGCAGGGCCTGCTCCAACAGGCCATTCATCAGGATGCGGGCCCGCCGCTTGAGATCCTCCTCCCGTGCCTCCTCCAGGGCGTGGTCGATGGTGGCGAGGTAGTCCGGCAGGAGGCGCCTGATGATGTCTCGGGCCATGTCCGTGCGGTCGCGGTCCATCCACACTCGAATCTCCTCAGCCCGTCGGCCGGAGTAGCCGAGCGGGTAGGTGGCGCCGACGGTCAGCATGCGGCCGTTGCGGCCCTTCCGGTGCCCGCCCTGGTGACGCAGCCAGATGCCCAGGCCGGACGGGTGGACGAGGTCCACTGTCACGTAGTGGGCGTAGCCGGATCGATGAGACCAGCCGCCGCCGACGACACGGTCGTGGTTGAACGTAGAGGCGAGCGCGGCGCCCAGTTCGTTGCCGAAGTCGTGCAGCTTCTGCAGTTCGGCCGAGATGTTCTCCAGTTCCAAGGGCATCTCCAGACAGGTGGTGAGGGCGTCCCGACGCGGTGGCCGAGCCGCCCTGGAACGGGCGGTTCTACAGCAGTGCGCGGTACTGCATCTCACGGTGGCGGTGGCGTGCGGCTTGCCGCTCAACCTCGCGCTGCCGGGTGCGCATGTTCCGCAGCTCAAGGCGGGTGGCGCCCAGCTGGCCGGGTGCGTACTCCTTCGCCGCTGCCAGGCGCAGTGCCTCGGCGTCGGGGCGGGCGAGGTAGCGCAGGGCCAGCGCCCGCAGCACTGCCGAGGCCCGACGCTGGGTGGCGGGCGGCGCCGAACCGCCCACGGACATCTGAGCGGGAAGCTCTGCGGGTGTCGTGGCGGTGATGTCCGCGCAGTTGTCGTGGTCCCATCCTCCGCTCAGCGTCACGCCGTTCACGCTCGGGAGCTGTTCGTGCTCGTAGGTGAACCGCGAGCGGGCGTGGCCGTAGGCGACGTGGATGCCTTCGGGCATCGGCTGAGGTCGCATGCGGTTGCGCTCGACTGTGAAGCGCCCGTGCACCCGAGAGGTGCCGGACACCTCATAGACGACGCTGCCGGCTACCTCAGCGTTGACCGAGATCTCCCGGACCGTGATCAGACCCAGTGACCTGCCCTCGGCGTCACTGATCGGCAACCTCACCGGGGCCGGGTCCGCGGCCCGGATGGGCAGCGGCCGGCGGCGGATGATCCCGTTGAGGACGTTCACCCGCCGCTGGGCCTGCTTACGGCGGATCGCGAGGGCGGCGGCTTCCTCTTCCAGGGCCGCGGCCTTGCCGGCTTCGTGCCCGGCCAGCTCGGCGGCTTTGCAGCGTGCGGCGCTGGTGATGAGCTCACGGCGGTGGGGGAGCCGGGCCCAGTGCTGTGCGATGGCCCGCAGGAGCGTCTCGCTGCGGCGGCGGACACCGTCGGTGACCGGCCGGTACACACCGTTGCGCAGCAGGTGGGCGTAGGGGCCGAGGAAGTAGCCCCCCGGTGGGCTGTCGGGGTTGATGTGGTTGGTCCAGCCGTGCAGGCGGGCGTTGAAGATGACCGGCTCGTCGGGCCGGTGCACCCGCTGGTACAGCAGGGCGCTCGGCGATCCCTCACCCGTGCCGTATTGCACAGTCACCGTGCTGGGCAGGACACTCCCATCAGCGAGGGCCTCCGGGATGAGCACGAACGAACCGCGCACATGGGGCCCGCGGACGGCGTACCGGACGCGCCCTTGATCGAGTGTTGTGATGTGCAGGGAGACCCGGCCGACGTCGGGCAGGTCGAGGGTGTCGTGAAAGTCGTGAGGGTACATGCGTTCCGTGGCGGGGGCTTGGGGTAGTGCCGTGCTTGGGGGCGGTGCGGCGTGTCCCGAGGAATCGCTCGCTCAGGGCGCGCAGACGGTGCCGTGGTCGAGTGCCGCCTCCGCCGTTCAACCAGTAGGTGGTGAACGCGGCGCTGAGGGCGACGTCGGCATCCGCGTGGGCGAAGACCATCGCGATCATCTGGCTGACGGTGCCGATCGCCCGGCAGGATGCAGCCAGGAGCCAACGCCAGGCGACGGGCCAACCGGGCCGCCATCAGCGCTACTTCAAGGCCAGGCCGCCGTGTGATCTCCGGTGTCGGGGGGTGTTCGGTAGGGAAGTGGCCGCGCGGGCCTGGTCAATCGGTGTCCTCCTCCAGGAGCTGCGAGGAGATGCTGACCCCAATGTCGCCGTGGGCGATCTCGTGCTGATTGACCACGGCGTCCGTCAGCAGCTCCCTCGAGGCGTCGTGCGCCTTCGAGCCGGTCCGCGGACCGGGCGTCGGCCTCGCTGAGTGCGCCGGTCTTAACGAGGTTGTCGGGTCCGTAGTCCAAGGTGACGACGAATTGGCTCTTCACATTCGGCATTCGAGTCGGGCGCGCCGCGGGCTCCGGCGCGCAGACGGGGTCGGCCCGCCCGGGCCATGGGAGGGGAGAGCTGGCGTGGGCGGGCCGACCGAGCGCGGCCAGCATTCTGGCCGGAGGTGCCGCGCCCCCCTCGGGGGGCGTAGGGGGCGCGGCCGCCTGCCGAAGGGCTTGACCAACCCTGCGACGCTTAAGAATATACTCGGATTCTGCCTGGGTGGCAAGTCTTAAGCGTCGCAGTGTGTGATTGGTGAGCGGGAGCGGGCAGCATCAAAGCGTCCGTGCCCGGGCGCCTGCAAGGCGCCCGGGCACGAAGCCGGACCGGCCGGCACTGGCCTTAGACAGAGCAGGCCGAGCGGCCAGTACCGCGACACCGAGGGACTGCACGCGCTGTTGCGGCACCCACCGAAGTCCGGGGACTGCGAGGACTCGCGACGAGGGCAGTGCCTCGCCGATAGAGCTGCGGCCATCGAAGCGCAGTACATCTGGCGGTGACGGGATCGTCAGGTCGCGACTGCCTTGACGATGTGCGAGAGCACCCACAAACCCCACAGCAGCGGGATCAGCGCAACCAAGGACGACTTGCGGCGCATGACGCGGCGACCGGGAGTCAGCCCCGCGCCGGCTGCCGGCCCCGGACTCGGCAGCCTGTTGATCCGTCGCAGCGCAAGACGGTTGACGACGAGGATGGTCGGCGTGAACAGCACCAGCGACAGGGGCGACCACCAGCCCTGCCACAGCGCCCTCGCGGTGAACTCCCGGAACACCGCCGTGCCGCAGCGCCGGCAGAACGGGCCGCTCGCGCTCGTGAAACGCATCAAGACCAAGAACGCCACGTGCCCGCGGAACGTCACCAGCTCGGCCGGCGCCGACCCACAGAGCCTGCAGAACAGCTGCGCTGCCCCCGGATCCGCTTCCTGCATGGCAGCACGGCCTGCTGCACCGTAATCCGTGAACTCGGCATCGGGCCCGGTTGATGGAGAGTCGGTCATTGCGCGTCCACCAGCCTGTACTCGCGCGCCACCAGTTCAGCCTTCCCCCGCTTGGGCAACTCGGCCATCACCATGCCCTGGTACTCGGTCACCACGACCGGCCGCTCTGCGCTGTTGTATACCGAGGCCTCCTTCGACGGCGTGATCTGGTAGTTGAAGTAGTACGCGGGCTTCAAGGCGAAGGTGCTCTTGTGCGCGGTGGGCGCGAGGGCAAGCACACCTCCGTCGGCCAGCTTCAACGCGAAGACCTCGTCGTGGCGCGGCTCGGTGCGGGTGTACTCCGTCGTGGCCATCCGCGCGTCCTTGCCCTTGTTGCGGTTGCGGTAGATGTCCAGAGCGTCCTTGGCCAGTGCTCCCTTCTGATCGATCGCCTTCCCCGCCTTGGAACCGCCGGTCTCGAACAGATCCTCGTATGCGTCGGACAAGCCGCTGGCGGCCAGGGTCCCGGACCGTACCGACGGCTTCACCGGCGTGATGAGGCCGTGGTTGCTGGTGTCGATCTTCGGCAGGGTTGCGCTGTCGTCCTGGTCCAGGGATGCGACAACCTTCCACGTGCCGTCCGTCTTGGCCATGACGACCAAGGCCCTGGTCTTCGAGTCGCTGAACCGGGCGCTCACGGCAAACCAGTTGGTGCCCTGCGGGGGGATCAGGTACGTGCGGTCGACGTAGAACCAGGACTTCTCGTACTGTCGCTGCTCCTTGGCGGACTTGGTGTCCCACTGCCGGAAGTCCGCCTTGCTCTGTTCGTACACCTGCCCGCCCTCCACGGTGCCGAGCAGCCTCGCGTCCTGGGCCTTGTTCGCCTTGTTGTTAACGGCTTCGTAGTGGTCGAGCAGACGGTCGGCCTCTTCGACCGTCACGGTTCCCTTCGGTGCCGCGCTGATCGTGGTGTGGGGGCGGGCCTTGTGCGTTGAACTCTCGCCGGTGGCGCAGCCGCTCAACGCGGCGGTCGTGGTCACACCGATGGCGGCCGCGAGGAACCAGCGCTGTCTGCGCGACCGAGTGGGGAGCTGCCGGGACGTCATGATGGCGCTTCTCCTGAAACGATGATGAGCGGGTGGGGGGGCGACGGACCAGTGCTGGCGAGGGCCCACGGGAACGCCGTGGTGGGGGAGGCTCTCGCGCACAGCCGGAGGGGACAGCCGCCAGCGTCCTGGACGGAATCCCTGAATGGGTCGGCCGCGCCCGGCCGGCAGGTGCCGGTGAACGGTGTACCGCCGACGCGGACTCACGGCCGGACGACGGCACGGCTCACTTCGGAATCGGCGGTGTGGGGGCACCGTTCGACTCGTAGGGGTTCGCGCACTGATAGATGACGTAACCCCTGACCTTGGCTCCGTCGGACTTGCGCTTCACAGTCCCTCGCGTGTACCAGCGCTTCTCGGTCCTCTTGTAGACCCACTGGTCGTAGGTCATCTTGTCGCCCAGGTAGGCGACACCGGCCACCGTCGCGTTCTGGGACGGACTCGTACGCACCCTCACAGCGGAGCAGCTGATCTTCGTGGTGCCGGTGTCGTAGGCCTGGGCGGCCGGTGCCATGGCCACGGCGGCCCCGAGCAGGGAGGCTCCGAGAGCACCGACCGCAACCATGCGCCCGATGGATATGGGCATGCTGTGCCTTCCGTTCTCGATCACGTTCGATCGCCGGCCCCAGGCCACGCCGCAGCAGGCAAGCCCATCCCGGATCTGGGGTGTGGCTGCCTTCACAAGGTGGTGGGGGCGATCACCATGAACGCTAGGGAGCCCAGCCTGTGGATAGATTTCTGCCGAGGCGCTCGACAACGGGCGACGGCAACTGAGACGGCGCAGAGTAGTTGGCAATTCAGCACGCTTGCGCGTGTGCGGTGTCGGTGGACCATGAGCAGTGGCTTGGCCCGGACAGAACGACGGCGCCCGGTGCTGGCGCCGCCGCCGGCTGATGACGGTTGCAGTTTCAGGTCAGGCCGCCGGACTGCCTACGGCGCGCTTGCGGTCGTCGCGGTTGCCGCCGACGTAGTACCGCTCCTTCAGATGGGCGGCGGGCGGCGCATTGAGGTAGTCGGCCTGGTAGCAGCCCGCCGGGTGGGGGCACTCGTTGATGTGACTGCTGCATTCGTTGCACAGCAGACCTGTGATGAGCTCGGTGTACCGGTCGTAGTGGAGGTCCTGGCCCAGGCTGTCTCCGCAGGCATGGCACATCGGCCCCGCCGCGGCGATGTACAAGTTGCGCTTACGGCCCTTCCAGTCGCTTCGCGAGACCACACTGCAGGGCGCCCAGTCACCTTGGTCGAGGTTGATAGGGCACCGTTCAGCCCGCGGCACGAGATCCGGCCGCTGCTCCTGGCCGGTCAGCACCACGTCCCAGTCCGGCCGGTAGCCAGGCCGTTCCAGGCCCACGGAGCCGTTGGGGAACCGGGTCCTGAAGGAGTGGGGGATCACGGTCCCAGGCGTTGGAGCCGGGACATCGAGGTCGATGAACATGCGCGCCGCGTTGGAGCAGATCATGGCCGTGCCAAGGCGCAGATGCCAGCGTTCGTCGCTGCCCAGAATAGCGACGGCGGGCAAATGGCCGCGCCGCTTGTCCGAGCGCGCACAAGCGGCGCCGCGCAGCTGAAGAGTGCGACCCAGCTGGTCGGATATCTGCTGCTCGGTCAGGCGCGGGAAGCGAGCCTTCAGGTCCAGGCGTCGGTGTTCGGGCAGTGCATACAAGTGGTGTGCTGAGGTCATGCCGGCATGCTCGGCGCGGGCGCCTGTGGACAGAGAACGCCCGATCCACGGTCTGCCCGGCCGGATGGAGCGCGTGGCGGGCACGTCCATCGGCAGGTGCGGGCGTCCCGGGGCCCCCGACCAGCCGTCCCAAGCGCTCGTCCGCAGCACAGAAGCTCCCCCCGCTGGCCCCAGTCGGAAGCGGCAGGACCGAAGTTGAAGCCGATCCGGCGGCTCTGTTCGGGGAGCCACTCCTCGGTCAAGCGCTGGCCGGCCAGCCGGGGCTGGAAGGGGCCAGCGGGCTAGCAGCGGGAACCTCTGTTGCTGGATCAGTGCCGGCATCCGGCCGGTAGAGGCCCGGTGCTCGGCGGCGGCGTCGGCGAAGGAGTCCGGGCCGGCGGTCGGGGACCGTCAGCGGCGTACACCAGGACGGAGGTGTCGAAGCGTGGGTGTCCAGCCGAGTGACCCTTGTGCGTAGGGCAGCGTCGGGCAGGTGGTCGAGCTACCGCGCTGGCCGGGGCGGATGGGCGATCACCGACAGCTGTCGAGGTGTGTGCGTCCTGGTGCTGAACTTGTCCAGCACACTCCAGCCGGCCGCGAGGAAGGCATGCCGGATCTCAGCAAGGCGCTCGTTGCCGGCGGTACGCACGGCCTGAACCCTCCGGCCGCGCAGACACCCCTTCATTGTGCCGGCCGTCGATGAACCACTGGATCTCGACGCCGTTGCCCTCGGGGAAGACGAACGCCCCCTGCGCACCGTTCTCGCCGTACGCCCACATGTACGAGCCCCGGCCGCCCAGCACAGCGACCCGTACACCGGCCTTCCGGGCGGTGGCCAGCGCGGAGGACACGACCGGGAGGCTGGCGTGCTCGGCCAGGGACCCGGCCACCGCACCCCGCTCGTCGGCGGAGCCCTCAGGGTCCTGCCACAGCTGGCCGGCCCGAATCGCGAGCTGCGCCAAGGTGGGAACGTGCGCCACCGACACCGCGGCGTACATCAGGGTGCAGAAGGCCTCTGGGGCATCGACCAGCCAGCTGCCGGACACCTCGGGCCACAGCAACGCCGCGCGACGCATCAGGGCTGCGCGGCTAACCTCGTTGCTCGAGTTCACGATGCTGTCCATGATTTGATGGAAGTTCTGGTCCAAGTCCTCTTCCTCAAGCGGTTATTGCAGTCTCGTCGAGTTCGACGCTCTATCGGAGAGCCGGGCGAACTGCGCCGGCCGCCACATCATCGGCAGGCTCTCGCGCGCGGGGCCACGCACGGCTCCACAGCTGCTACGTCGGCACTCGGCGGCAGGAACAGCGCAGCCGAGGAGCCTGCGACGGCAAGCCAGTTCCAGAGCCAACGCCCGCCTTGCTCGGTCAAGGCTGTGAATGCAAGGCGGCCCGGCCGCCCCAGCCACTCGTCACAGGCTTCCTTCTCCGCTGCCGCTCGCTGGTGCCCATACACCGGGCCCCAGCCAGCAAAGGCCTGGCGCCAGCGGGTTCCTAGGCGCTGGCCCCGACGACCCCACGCACCTTCGCCAGCTGCTGCTCGGCGGAGGTCGCACGCCTCTTCCAATGCTCCATCTCGGTGCGGTACCGCGTGGCCTGCTCCTTCCACCCGCTCGCCCTCCGCGCAGCTGCCTTCAACTCCGCGCGTGCGGCGTCACGCTGCTCGCGCATCTGCTCCGTCAGCTGCGCACGCTCCACGAGCTCACCGAGAGTCAAGGACGCCAGATTCCCGCCGGTGCGGCGGCTCGAGGTGCGGCGCATGCTCGGGGACGAGGCGGCGCCACGGTTGGGCCGCACGGACGCGATCGCCCTAGCGGCCTTCGCCGTCGGTTCCTTCTTCGGAGCGTGGGCCTTCAGGTGCGGCAGGATCGAGTTCTTGTTCTGCGAGGTGTAGTCGCACAGCGCGCACCCGTACCACTCGGATCCATCGGCGAGCAGCAAGTGGCGGATCTTGTCGAAGACGACGTATACGCCGGGGCGTGTCAGCGGGGACTGGGCGGGCTGGTCCTCGACGACCTCAATTCCGTTGATGCAGGTCGCGGTCATGGTGTGGGGATGGGTTCCTTCGCTGCTCGTGACGGGTGCCCTACCGGCGGGGTGCCCCGCCGCGGGCTGTGGGACGAAGAGAGTGGCGGGGCGGTAGGCGGGCCGGTCCGCGCGGGGACCGGCCCGCCCGCTGCGGTCGCTACGCGGCCAGCGCGAACATCTCGTACGCCTTCTGCATCTTCTTCTTGACGTCGCTGGACGTCAGGATCCGGTGCGCGCGCGCCTCCTCGCTCTTCGCGGGGGCGAAGTGCTCCAGGTACTCGTAGATCGCCTGGACGATCGCCCACCAGGTGCCCCGGATGTTGGCCTGGGTCTCGGCGGCCTCGAAGAGCATCACGATGGTGTTCTTCCGCAGCCGGTGGTTGTTCAGAGTCCGGGTGCTCGGGTTCGGCTCCAGCGGCCACAGCGCGTCGATGACCATCTCCAGCTGACCCAGCCCGGCCGTCGTGTTGAGCATCCGCTCGGCCTCGCGCTCGTACGCCTCTGCGTACTCCCACACCATGTTCAGTGCCTTGCGCGCCTCGGCGATCTTGGCCTTGGCCCCCGCCGTGTGGCGGACGGTGTAGTGGGAGACCGCGTTCGCCATGGCCATGCGCTGGGTGTTACCGCACACCACACGCGTCGGTGAAACGTTGAAGCGGAATCCGCTGCTGCCGTCGTGGCTGTTGAACCCCGCGAGGTACAGGTCGACGTCGTCCACACCGGCGATCCGGATCGTCTTCGGCATCTTCATCGTCACGAAGACCCGCTTGCCGCCGTGGAGGCTGCCTGCCGTCTCGAAGTGTGCGCCGGACTCGTCGACGAGGAGGTTGAGCAGCTCGCAGTGCTCCTCGTTCTGGACGACCTCGTACTTGGCGCCCACGGTGCCCAGGCGCTCGGCGACGCCGGTCTTGGGGTGGGTGCGGACGGTGAAATACTCGTCCGGGGACTCCAGCCGCGTCACCCCGTCCTTCGTCATCTCGTACGTGTGCAGACCGCCGACCTTCCGCACGTTCCAGCCCGACAGATAGGCGAGATCCAGCGCCTCCTCAGCGGTCATCGCGTTGCGAGTGACGGTGCCGAGCCGGTGCCAGGCGTCCAGGCGGGCGGACACGAAGCTCGCGGTGCCGTCGGCGTGGGTCTCAAGAGCGTGCAACAGAACTCCTCAATCCAGGGACTGGCGGGCGACGCCCCGCCTGTTGACGCTTAAGACTATACATCCACCCCGGCGGGAGTGCAACCCTTAAGCGTCAAGCGATGGGGTTGACTCACGGTTCTGCCGGAAGCCGGCCGCCCATCCTCATGGTGCGAACAATGACGCTTAAGAGTTTCCTCAGCGCTGATGTCGTGTATATTGTTAAGCGTCAAACAGCTGTAGGTGTGGCGGCCTCGCCGGCCCGGTATGTGAAGGAGTGGAGTCTTGCCCAGCCAGCTCGTTGGGATGAAGAGCGGCAGCCGAGCACGTGTGGCTGCGGTGCAGGAGCGCCGTCGCTCGGGCGCGAGCGGCGCCCACGCCAGCGGTCCGAAGCGTCGGCGCGACCGGTCCGGCGCCCGCCGCGCTGCGATCCGTGACTCGTTGGCTGGTGGGTGACCGGCTGCTTGCTCGGCTGAGGGCTTGCGGAGAAGCACTCGCTGCCCCGGGGTCGGGGCCGCGAGTTTCCCTCATCCAAGGGCACTTTGCCTGTCAGCCGGTCGCGTTGCGGCCCGACGGAGCGTGCAGTGGCGTACCTGGCAGGGACGATCCTCCGCCGACTGCCGAAGCCCCGGCCCTGTTGGCGGACTGGCATGGCAGCGAAAGCCCGTATGGACGCCGTCGCCTCGACCGCCAGGGCCATCCCTGTTCCAGCTGACCAATGCGACCGGTAGCCACTTCCTTGGCTGGGGCATCGACCGGCACGACAGCTCAGAGAGCCCCGGCCGTGCGCGGCCGCCGATTCGACACCACCGCAGATCTATCCACAGGCGCTGTCGCTCAAGATCGGCCCTACCCACCGCCGGACGCCCCGTGACCTACGTCGCCTGACGTCCAGCGGTCCCTTCTGCAGCCTCTCCAGCAGAGCGAGGACGCCTTGACCCGCGCAACTTTCCGATGCCCCGCAGACCTGTCGAAGGACGGATCATCACCACCCTGTCGTGCGGCCCGCCCGCATCGTCACCACCGCCGCACCCTGCGTGCAGCCGGGCATGAGACGGGGTCGAGATGACCGCCACCTTGCCCACGACGACAGCGCCCCCGGTCGCGGACCGCCGACTGCTCACCAGCACCTTCGCGGTCTTGGGCGTCGTCATGGCCGTCTGGGGAGCGCGCATGCCCGCAGTCCAGGCCGCAGCCCATCTCGGCCCTGGACGGCTCGCGGTGGTACTCCTTGCTGCCGCGGCCGGAATGGTCGCCGGCCTCCAGGCGGGCGGACGCCTCGCTCACCGGCACGGACCCTCCCGCCTCCTCGTCGTGCCCACGGTCACGTTCGCTGTCGCCCTCGCCGCGCTGGGTCAATGCCGCAACCTGCCCTCGCTGGTCGCCGCTGCCGTCGTGTTCGGCGCGGCCCACGGCCTGCTTGACGTCGCGGCCAATAGCTCGGCTGTCAACGTCCAACAGGCGTACGGGCGTCCGATAATGGCCAGCTTCCACGCCTCGTACAGCCTGGGGGCGCTTGGCGGCGCCGTTCTTGCCGCGGCCACCGCGTGGCTGCCCCACCAGGTGCTCTTCACCGCAGTGGGCGCCGCCACCGCCTTGGCCGCCCTCGCGGCCCTGCCCGCGGTACGCTCCGCAACCCACCTTGACCACGTCCGCGACGACGCCCCACCCGGCGATCACCGATCCGTGCGGACCTCCCGCGGGCACACCTGGCTGCTCGGTGCCTTGGCAGCAGCCTGCCTCCTGGCCGAGGGCGCAGCCGCGGACTGGGCATCCGTACACCTGCGATCGCTGCACTCCTCCGAAGCGGTCGCAGCCGGCGCCTACGCCCTGTACAGCTCCGCCATGGCCTTCGGCCGCCTCTTCGGCGACCGGCTCACCGCCCGCTACAGCCCCACCACACTGGTCCGGGCCGGCGCAGTCCTGGCCGCGCTCGGCCTCGGAACGGGCCTGGCCATCGGTTCCACCCCGGCCGCGCTGGCCGGATGGATGGGCCTGGGACTGGGCCTGTCCACCACCGTGCCAGCCCTGATCACTGCCGCGGGACGAGGTGGCGCCCGAACCGTCGGCACCGTCACCACGATCGGCTACCTCGGCCTGCTGGCCGGCCCCGCCGCCATCGGCGCGCTCGCCTCACTCACCACCCTTCCCGCCGCCCTCGCACTGCCCGCCATCCTCGCGGCCGCCGTCGCGGCCGCAGCCCGCCGAGCACTGGAGCCTCGATGACCACGTCCCCCACCGCAGCCCATGACCTCGAGGCGCTGCTCCTCGACTACAACGGCGTTGCTGGCACCCAGCCGACGGACGAGGAATGGGAGAACCTCGCCACCCTGGCCGGATGGCCTGCCGGCCAGCACCGCGCATTCCAGCAAGCCTTCTGGAACCGGCGGGAGGCGTACGACGCCGGCGCCATGACCACGCACGCGTTCTGGCACGGACTGCTGCGCGGAGGCCGCTCCGCACCCCCCGGCAGCAAACTGTTGGCCGCACTGCGCCAGACCGACACGGCGATGTGGACTAACACCGATCCGAACGTGCTTGCCGTGCTGCACGCGGCACACGCCACCGGGCTGCCCATTATCCTCGTCTCGAACGCGCCCCATCCCGTCGCCGATGCCCTGGAAGACACCGCCTGGTGCCGCATGCTGGTCACCCGCACCGTCTTTTCCGCCCGCCTCGGGGCCAACAAGCCTCACCGCCGGATGTATGAGGCGGGGCTGGCCGCAGCCGGTTGGCCGCGGCCCGACAAGACGATCTTCATCGACGACCGGGCCGACAACTGCCGCGCCGCAAGCGGCCTGGGCATGCGCACCCTGCACTACACGGGGGACCCGTCAGCGCTCGCCCGGCACCTTCCCCAGGCGACACCCACCACCATCCCCTGAGCGCCCACCGCGCCCGAACGTGCCCCCGACGACCGGCCGGCAACAGTCCGGCCGGCGCCGGCCGAACCACAAACCGAGGGTCAGCGGTCAGCGCCGGATAGGGTCCGTCCGGTGAGTAAGAGCCTTGACCAGCTGCCGGCGGATCCGTCGAAGCTGTACCTCCACTACACGACCACGCACGAGCTGGTCGAGGACCCCTACAGCGAGACACTCCAGCGCTGGGACGTCAGCGTCCGGCATCCAGGCGCAGCCGACGCTGACCGCCGCATCCCGACACCCCAGGCACCACCGGATGATGTCGGCCAGGAGATCGAGATCGGACGGATGGAGTTCTACCGGGTCCGCCTCGACCAGGGCATGAACGCCAGCACGGCGATGGAGGAGGAGTCCGAGGAGCTCGAGTAGATCGCCCGAGCACTCCTCCACCCCGACGGCTATCTCACAGCGGAAGCGAGCGAGCGCCTGTCGTACGTGGGCACCGACCTTCTGGTGATGGACCGCGTCGTGCTCACCATGCCCTGGAGAGGATTCGGCCTCGGCGCCGTCCTCGCGGCCGAGGCGATCAACCGGCTGGCACCGGGCTGCCGCGCTGTCGCCTGCATCCCCGGGATCGCCGACCCGGACGGATCTTGGAGGCCGGATCAGGTCGAATGGGACCGGGTGACCGCCAAGATCACAGCTGGCTGGGAAAGAGTCGGATTCACCCACTTCCGGGACACCGTCTATCTCCCCGACCCGGCGACCGGCGCGCTTGAGGATCAGCGGTCGCGTCTTCGATCCGAGTACCTGCAGATGTGCCTCGGCTGGAAGAGCACCTCCGCGGCCGGCACCGGCGGGGACGACCAGTAAGGCTGCCGGAAGTGATCCGCCCGCGAACGGCGCGGCGCCAGATGGTGCGAGCGTCGAAGGCGCCCGACCGGATATCGGAGGCGCCGACGGCGCGGGTCCTGCAACGCTGGTGCCCATGGGTCACCACTCCTACGTCGCGTTCGGCGACCACTCCTTCCTGTACTGCGCCGACTCGTATCTCCCGGACATCGCAGCCTTATTCACAGAGGAAGACCGGTGCCCGGTAGTGCACCACACACACGACGACGGGCAGCCGTGGGCCGAGTTCGCCTACGCGACGACGGTGACCGCGCTTCGGGAGCGGCTCCAGGTCCAGGGATTTACGCAGGCACGAGCCCGCCAGGCCCTCGCCGCAGGCCTCGCCCGTATGAACGGCGAAGGCACCGCATCGGCTCTGGACGCCTCGACGTTCGAGGACGGCATCCGCCAGGTCCTGGCCGCAGAACCCGAGGCCTTCCCAGCCGAGAAGGACGACCTCAGCCACGCCTCGGGCGAGTCCTTGGAGGAGCTCTCCCGGTGGATGGACAGCCGTGACTTCGTTCGCCTGCTCCTGGACTGCGCACCCGATCCGCAGGGCACCGTGAGTCTGGACTTGACCCAGCTCACCGGGTGTTGCGTCGAGCTTGACCCCGCGAGGAAGATCGCCGAACATGCGCGTGCCGAGCAGCTCGCTGACCTCTCCCAGAACGCGCCGCTCCTCGTACTCACCGAGGGATCGACCGACGCCCGGCTCCTGTCGGCTGGCATGGGCGTCACCCACCCCCACCTGAAGGGCTACGTCACCTTCTTCGACTACGCCGGCGCGGGAGCGGAGGGCGGAGTGGCCCAACTCGCCCGCAACGTTGCGGCGTTCGTTGCGGCCGGCGTCGCCAACCGGTTCATCGCGCTAGCGGACAACGACACCGAGGGCCGCGCCGGCATGCAAAAGACGATGGAACGGGCTCTACCCGACCGCTGCCGGGTGCTGTTCTACCCGCCGCTGCCGCTCCTGGAGACCTACCCGACCCTCGGCCCGTACACGGACGAGCCGGTCCTCGCGGACATCAACGGCCGAGCCGGATCCTTGGAGCTGTACCTCGGCCGAGACGTTCTGCAGACGGAGGACGGGCTGATGCCCGTGCAGTGGAAGTCCTGGAACGGAAAACTGCACCGATACCACGGGACCCTGACGGACTCCGACAAGATCAAGGCCCAGGAGCGCTTCCTGCTCAAAGTGAAGGCCCACCACGCAGGGGCGCCGGCACCGGACGCCGACTGGAGCGGAATCCGCGCCATCATCGACCAGCTCGTGGGCGCCTTCACCTGAGCGGCGAGCCAGCGAGCCGCGGCACCTGTCACGCACTGCTCGTCCGGCGCCGCCTGGCCGTCGCAAGGGAATCAATCTGCTCTTCGCGGCTCATCCTCGACCGCCCCGGAACTCCCTGCTCCCCGGCCCGCCGGTACAGCTCCGCCTTGCCCAGCTGCCGCAGCTCTGCACGGCCGCTGCTTCGCGCCGACGGCGAGGTACGCCCTGTTCTCGGCGGCGCCTTCCTGGACGCCGCGGCCGCCCTGCGGGTCGACTTCCGCCCCGCGCTCGCTTTCTTCCGAGGCTTCCCGTCCCCGCGTGCGGCGCCACGGGCCTGGTCGAGACTTCCTTGGAGGACGGCCATGAGATCGACGACGTTGGTGGCCTGCGGCGGGCCCTCAGCCAGAGCGACCTCCTCGCCCTCCGCCTTGGCCCGCACCAGATCCCGAACATTCTCCTGGTAGGTGTCGTGATACCGGGATGGATCCCAGGGAGCGCTCAGAGCCTCGATCAGCTGGACCGCCGTGCCCAGTTCCTTCCCCTTGCCAGCCCGCCTCGATGGCATCTCCGGTAGCTCCCTGCCGGGATCCCGGACCTCGTCCGACCAGTGCAGTGTCTGGATCACCAGCACCGTGCTCTCCGCGCGCAGCGCGGTCAGGTACTGCTTGCCCCGCATGACGAAAGAGGCGATCCCCACCTTGTTCGTCTCGGCCAGCGCGGCCCGCAGCAACTCATAGATCTTGGTGTACTGCCTCCCGCGTGGAGCGACGTAATAGTTGCGATCGAAATAGACCGGCTCTATCTCCTCAAGTCCTATGAAATCGGAAATCTCGATGGTCTGCGAGCGGCCCGGAGCGATTCCGTCCAGCTCCTCGGGTTCGACGACGACGTACTCGCCCTCGGCCACCTCGAAGCCCTTCACGATGTCCTCGGCCTGCACTTCCCGGCCGGTGCGCTCATTGACCCGGCGGTTGTGAATCCGGTCCGCGGTTCCGCGCTGGATCTGGTGGAAGTGGACGGTATGGTCGTCCGTCGCGGTGTAGAGGCCGACAGGCAGGCTGACCAGCCCGAACGTGATCACCCCTGTCCATATCGGCCGACCCATGATCACCGACTCCCATCTCAGTCTGGCGGTCGACCGACCGTGCAACGCCACGGCCGGTGGCCCGCGGCTTCGGTGGCTTTCGAATCGCCAACTCGTCGACGAGACGTGATCCCAGGACCGGTCTCCGCGACGGCCAGCTCACCGGCCGCAACCGCATTCGCCCCATTTCATGAGACACCGCAGGTCAGCACACCGCACCTCGGCGGCGAGCGCCCGCGGGCCCAGAAGCGGCTCGCACCATGCACCCACCTCGCCGGCGCAAGAGAACGAAAGGCGCAACGCGCGTCCGCTCTGCCATCCGACCGGCGCACACGGAATACTGGGAGCATGGTTCAGCAGTCGTCTCCTGGTGCCACGCCCTCTGTCGCTGACGTGCTGCACGAGCGGTACGCACGACGCCTTCCCGACACCCTGGAGGACCTCGCCGGGCCGGAGCACGGCCCGATCGAGCTGCCGCTCCATATCGTCTGGTCGGGCCTGCGCACCTACGACCTGGACCGGCCCCGGCAGCGCATGAGTCTCTACCGGACCGTACTCGCCGAAGGGCAGCGCGACGACATCATCCGCTTCCTCAACCGCCGCCTCCTGCTCGCGCAGTGGCCGGTGATGAAGACCATGATCAGCAGGCATGTCCGCGAAGCGTGGGAAGCTGCGTTCCCCGAGCTCGAGCACCAGGCGTCCACCGCCGCGTGAAGATCACCGACCTCCACCGCCGGCTCCTGGCGGACGTCCTCGCGATCGGTACTCCCTACCCACTGGTGATCACCGGCGGCTACGCCGCCCAGGCGCACGGCCTGGTCGACCGACTCAGCCAGGACATCGACGTCGCGACCGAAAGCCCAGCCCCGATGGTGGCCATTGCCGATGATCTCGTACGTGGTCTGAGCGAGCGCGGCTGGCAGGTCAGCATCATCAGCGTGGACCCCCTGGCCGCTCGCCTGATGGCGACCAGCGCCGACACAGGGGAGCAGTGCGAGGTCGATGTCCTCAAGGAAAATCTGTGGGGGCCGCCGGCACTCACTCCCTACGGCCCCGCACTCGGCCTCGACGATGTGATCGGCACCAAAGTGAGAGCGCTCGCAGACCGCGCGGCACCCCGCGACTTCGTCGACGTTCGCGCGGCCGCCCGCGACCACACGATCGCGGACCTGGAGAGGCTCGGTGAGAGGCACGGCCGCGGCGAGTTCCGACTGGACGACCTTCGTGACCGTCTCGGCACCGCTCAGTGGATCGACGATCAAGAATTCGAGGCCTACGGCCTGTCCGCAGACGACATCGCAGAACTGCGCCAGTGGGCCCAGGGATGGGTCAGCGACCTCGAGCGGCGGCTGAACGCCGGTGCTGACGACGACCCCGACGCCTGACCGCCTGCTTCCACGCGCGGTACCGGACCGGAGGCACTGCGAAGGTAACAAGAGCAGCGCGACCTAGGTGACGCTTAAGAATTGCCATCCCGTGATCGGTCGCGTATATTTTTAAGCGTCAAAATGGGAGGGTGTCCACCGGCACCCGGGGAGGACATGAATGGCTGTCATCACCGCCGCGCGTGCCGCGTACGAGATCCTGCGCTACGCACGCCGCACCCCGGCCCAAGACGATCTGCGAGACCTGCGCGGCGCACTGCTGGCCCTGGGACCGACCGCTCCCACCGACATCAACCTCGACGTCATCACGGCCCACGACGAGCTCGGCGAAGCCGCAGACGACCTCAAGAACGCACGCGACCGGCGCGACTTCACCGCCAGGCGTGCCGCCCTGCGGCGTCTCGATGAGGTGTTCACCAGCATCGAGAAGATCATCCTGACGATCGATCCGACAGCCGACCGCCCCCTGGAGCTTGAAGACATTCCGGCGACCGCCGCGGACATCGTCTCCTCCACGCTCGGCTACAACGCCGCCTACCGCGACGACCCGGAGGTCGGAGTCGCCTCTGTCGAGAAGGGCACACCCACCGTACGCGTCCACTGCCGCAGCGACAGCAAGCTGGGCCGCATGATCACCGCCGTCATCACCGCCGGCGTCAACACGGCCGCCGGCTTCGTGCCTGCCCACCCGCCCGTCGCCCGCACCTTCACTCGCCGGGACGGCCGACTCAACGCCGCCGAGACCGCCCGCCGAGCCCTGCGCGCCCGCATGACCTTCGTCGCCGTTCCCGTCCAATGGATCAACGACCGCGCCGGCTGACCTCACTTGCTCAGCCCGGAGCCAACGACGCCCGGCCGTGGGGGCGAGCGAGCTCATCGTGCCGCCCGGGGGTGGACCCGCCGAGGCTGGGCACGACTGGTCGGTGGAAACCTGACGAGCCGGCGAGAGCCGCGAAGGCTGGTACTCTCCCCGTGGCTAGACGCGTACTGCCACCCACGCTCGCTCCCACGCAGCAGGCGACTTCGGGTGAAGGTCCCGGTGGGCCCGCGAACCCCAAGATCATCATGCATCGAGAAAACGGGGCGGTCGGGCGTGGGCGAAACCGCCGGAAGCCGAGAATCTGATGCCCAAGTTCCAGAGCCGCTTCGCCAGCGCCGCTCGCCGCATCCAGGCCGCCACCGGCATCGCGTACACCGACGCACTGCGCCTGATTGTTCCCGACCGCAGAGAACTGCGGCTTGCCGACGAACTGCGTCATGCCGGCCTCGTGGACGCCGCCAACGCCCTGGCGAGCGTCACCATCGCCTCTGCGGAGAGCACCGCCTGGTACGACGCCTACGGAGAGATCGAGAACGCCTGCTACGAGAGCGATCCGCAGAGGGTGAAGGACGTGGGCGCCGCGTGCCAGGAAGGGGCGGATGCCGTCATGCGACGGGCAGGGTTTGCGGACACGGTGTTCGGACCGGACGCGGAAGTCTTCCACGCGGCCTTCCTTGCCATGTGCCGTGCCGGAGCCGTCCCGGACGGGCGACGGCTGGCGCGAGCCGCACTCGGGGTGTTCGACTGCGACCCTCTGCAGTGCTCGGACATCATCCGCACCCCGGGTCGGCGCCCCTTCACGTACCGGGCCGCCAGTGAGATCACCGGTCCCAGCACTGCCTCCGCCGTAGCCGCCCGGAAGGCGGCTCGCGCTATGGCCGCCGCCTCCGATGTCCGATCTGGCGATGACAGGTATTGGTACGAGGCCGCTGAACTCATGGTGGGCGCTGCCTGGTACGGAAGCATCGCAGCAGGGCGCCCGCCCTTGCACACGATGCGCGAGTTCCAGAGCTTCTACAAGACCATGATGGACGGGCCTGTCGACGACTTCCCCGACTTGGCCGTGCGCTGAGTTCCGCCAGCGCTATGCCGGCGTCGGGGAAGTCCGTCTTTGTGGATCAGTGCGTGTAGAGCGGGCCGGGCGGTCCCACGCTGGGAGTGGGGTCAGGTCACGCTCTGCCCTACTCGGCCGGATGCTTACGAAGCGGGGTCGTACCAGACGAGGACGGCGGTGCCGTTGTCGACGGGTTCGGTTCGGGCCTTGTAGGCGCCGGCAGGGGTGTACGCGTAGCGACCGCGTCGGATGTCGCGGGCGAGCGACTCGGCGGTGTAGCAGGCGGGACACACGACGACGGTCAGCGCAACCCCGGGCATCTCGCGAAGCCCTTCGGCGGCGGCCTGATGGTTGGCACGCGTTGTCTGCCTTCGACGAGGCATGGCCTGTTCCTGTCCTCTGGTTGCGGTCTGCAGGTGAACGTGCACTGTCCGTGCCCTCCG
Source organism: Streptomyces sp. NPDC004658 (assembly GCF_040609555.1). Classification (NCBI taxonomy): domain Bacteria; kingdom Bacillati; phylum Actinomycetota; class Actinomycetes; order Kitasatosporales; family Streptomycetaceae; genus Streptomyces; species Streptomyces sp. NPDC004658. The sequence continues at coordinate 17,219 of NZ_JBEXKG010000035.1, read as the reverse complement.
GCTGGCACGCTGTGCGGCGCCTCTTGTGCCCTGGCCGGTGGACGGCGGCTACGGCTAGCGCACGCGATCAGGCGTCGGTCGGACACTGGCGGTCTTGATGTCGGTGATGGCCCAGCGGTGGCCGCAGCCGGTGAAGTGGATGTGAGGGCCCAGGTGGTGAGTCGTGTCGGGGCCATCCATGCGGAAGTCGCTCTGGTCGGGCCTGGCGGACGTCCAGCCGCATGCCGGGCAACTCGGTACGGGATGGGCGTCGAAGTCGACCTTCACGCCGGTGAGGCGCGCGAAGTCAGCTTGCAGCTGGCGGCTCGCCTCACCGGCGGCGGCGATCCATCCCCGGACGAGGTCGCCGAGCTCCTCGGCGGTCATGGTCGGCAGGTCGGATCGGCTGAGGAGGGGCACGGGCTGCTCCCGGGTTTGGGCGCGGGAGGGGGGGCTGACGGCAATGTTGGTGACGCCGGTGACGGCTGAGCTCCCACCACTTGAATTGACGCTTAAAAATATACATTCGAGCCTGTCGGCAATGCAAGTGTTAAGCGTCTATCTGTGATGAGATTCCTCGCTGGCCGATGGCCTCGGCGGATGCGTCGCCGTCCCCGGCGCCGGGCCTGACGCATCATTGCGGGCGGGGGTGCGCGAGGGGCTGTGGGGGCGCGTCCGGCGAGAGTTCGGGCGACGCGTCGGCTGTAGGGAGGGTGGCCGGCGGCGATTGACGCTTAAGGGTGGCGAGCGTCGCCGCCATCGAGTAATATCTTAAGCGTCATCTCTGAGTGGTGTGCCGGAAGCTGTCGTGCCACCGCTCCACGCATCCCTCTGTCTAGCTCGCGACCCGATTCGCCCCTGGCGGCCACGCCTCCGGACGGTGCCAGGTGACTGCTCTGGGCGCGTCGTGCTGGCCGAGACCCCAGGCCAGCGCGCAGGCGACACGGGGCGGCGTTCCAACCGAGCGGTCGGAGGTGCTGCCCATGTGGAAGGAGTAGAGCTGAGCCGTCGCCGCCCGAAAGTCCTTGACCTGTTCTGCTGCGCCGGTGGGGCCGGGATGGGTTACCACCGTGCTGGTTTCGACGTTGTTGGCGTTGACATCACTCCTCGCCCGCGGTACCCCTTCCGGTTCATCCTGGGCGACGCCCTGGACGCGATGCGGGAGATGTGCCAGGACTTCGACCTCGTTCACGCGTCCCCGCCATGCCAGGCGCACACAGCGCTCACCAAAGGCACCAACGCCGGCCGCCAGTACGTCGACCTCATCCCGCAAATGAGGGAGCTGTGCGAGTGGTTCGGTGTGCCCTGGGTCATTGAAAACGTCCCCGGTGCAGACATCCGGAGGGACCTCACCCTGTGCGGAGAGATGTTCGGACTCGGCGTCATCCGCCACCGCCACTTCGAGATCAACTGGTGGGGCGGTGAGCCCGAACAGCCCGAACACCGCAAGCATCGCGGCCCTGTGCGCGGGTGGCGCCACGGCGTCTGGCGGGACGGCCCATACATCGCGGCGTACGGCCGCGGTGGCGGCAAGGGGACAGTCCCCGAGATGCAGACCGCCATGGACATCCACTGGACCGACGTGCGTGAAGAGCTGACCGAGGCAATCCCGCCGGCCTACACGGAATACATCGGCCGTCAGTTCCAGCGGCCCGGCGGCTGGGGCGCCGTCTATCGCGGCGAGCCCGACACCGAGCCCATCCCGGAGTGCATGCGTCCGTACCTGAAGCACAGCCCTGAAGGGCGCCTGGTCCTCGTCTGACCAGCCCCCGATATCCCCTCGCCGGCGCTACCGCGCCTCGGCGTTCGTAGCAAGGAGAAGTAGTGGCACAACAAGACGACTACGTGACCCTGACGGTCGTGGTGAGGCGGGATGGAACACACGGAGACCCTTGTGACGTCCTGCTCCACGACCACACTGACGTACTTTTTGTCGGCCACCAGGACGGAATCGCCCTCACCGCCCTGGCCCTTGGGGCGGACCCGAGTAGCTGGTCCTGACCGAAGCCCACCCGTTGTACACGGGAAGCTCATGCCTTGCCTGGTACCTCAGTTGCCCGGTGTCGCTGTTGGCTTGGCGGCCTGCTCGGCCTCAAGGACCGCGCGAGCCTGGGCCAGCCCCAAGGTGACGCCGGCTCGCCAGATGGTGCCGGTAGTGGTGATCTTGTCGGCAAGTCGGACGTACTCTGCGAGGGGGCCGGTCAGCCGTGCGCGGCCCTCTTCGTCGAGTTCGTAGCGGGGCGGCGTGATGCCGGGGTGGCGGTCGCGCCAGGCCTGTAGTTCGCGGATGGCGGGGGCGGAGGTCCACCAGCAGGCGGCGACGGCGCGAGTTGCGAGAGCGGCATCCAGACGAACGGAAAGACGCTCGGGGAAGCCGTCGAGGCCGCGGTCGCGGGAGCCGATCCACCGGCCGGGACTCCAGGCCATCGCAGGTGGCTCGTCCCAGTCGTGGTCCCAGCCACGTGAGCGGAGTTCCTCACGCACTCCGAACTCGACGATGGCGTCCTGAGTGTCGAGGAGTTCACCCGCCTTCTGCTGGCGTTGGACCTCTTCGAGCCAGGCGGCTCTGACCTCGGATGCCTGGGCGCGCGGCAGACCACGGGTGCGCCACTGGGGAGCGACGGAGCGCCGGGCACGGATCGCCTTGTGCTCCGCGGCGAGGTCTTTGACCTGCTGTGGGATGCCGTCGTCAACCGAGATCCATACCGAACGAACAGCACCGCGAGGCATGATCTCTCCGCTGGGGTCTTGAATATGGCAATCCTCGACGCAGCCTAGCGGTTGAGCGGACCGGCGGGGCGCCGGCCCCGTCCGCAAGGCCCAGGCGATCAGTAGGCCAACCGCCCAGCAAGAGCCCCGACGGCAGTCGAGAACTATCCACAGGCAGCCCGCCGTAGCTTCTGCGACGTCGGCCACGCGCCCGACATGATCCCCACCCTTCTCGGAGATTGGGAGCACCATGCCCAAATTCAGCACGAGGTCCTATGTGGCTGGACGCCTTGGACTCGCAGCCACCGCAGCCGTCTCCGCCGCGGTCGTGGCAGCCTCTCCGGCCGCAGCGGTCACCTACGGCTACGGCCCGTGGTACGACGGCCTGAAGGGGGCCAAGGCGTACTTCGCCAAGACGGGCGACCACCTGAAGGTGTGCGACATCAAGTCCGACGGCGAGGTCGCGCAGGTCAAGGTCCGCGACGAGACGATGAACGCGTACCTGTACACGCTGAAGGACACGTACAACGACGGCAGGTGCCATTACGCCTCCGCAGCGGACGGAGGCGTACACAACCTGCCCGAGAAGCACTGGATCAGCTTCACCGTCCAGACCGGCAACTACATGTTCGACAGCAAGAAGTTCAACATCTACAACGACGCCTGAGCCCCCCCAGTGGGCCGCCACGCGGGCAGCAGGATGTCGTGCTGCCCGCTGGTCACCCTTTCGGCTCGGTGTCCGCTTCGGGATCGGCCGGGCCAGTGGACTTCGGGCGCGGCAGGCGCCAGCGCTCTGCCCTGTAGCGCGCCGGCGTGCTGTCGCCCGGTCGGGGCGGGTTGAGCGTCCGCACCATGGTGCAGTCCGGGGTCAAGGTAAGCACGACCTTCTGGCCGCTGACCGTAATGCAGTCGGGGCTGATGCTCACCGCCCCCTTGGTAGGGGCGCGGAGGAGCTTGTCGAGGACGCGGCGCACCGCCTCACACCGATTCTCCAGCGGGACGTCACGGAAGAACGGGCTGTTCAACGCTTCCGAGTGGAAGACGACGTGGGGCAGACGGCCGGCGCGGCGGATTCTGGCCTCGTCGGTGATCGGACGCCGACGAGACGGCAGCAGCGCCGGGTTACCGCTCCAGTCGTACAGCCCCTCGGGCATCAGAGGCCACGTCGGAGCGGGGACTGCACTCGCACGCCGAGCGGCGGCTGCCTGCTGCTCGGCCATGCGCTTTTCGTGCGAGGCTCGTCGCTCGGCCGCCTCTCGTTCCCTCGCCAGGCGGCGTTGCGCAATCTCCTCGTCTCGACGGCGCCGTTCGGTGATGGCGTCGAGCAACTCTTCAATCGGCGGATGCACCTCGTCGAACCACGAACTGGCGGGACCCCGGTAGCCGACGATCACCTTGGTAGCCGGGTCCAGCAGAAAGGACCAGGCGTCATCCCCGTCCGCCTTGTGGGTACGGGCCCGCATCAGAGGTCCGTCGCACTCTCGGGCCAGCCTGCCAGTCTGAAGAATTCGCTCCAGAAGCCGTCGGATCTCCTGCTCGGCGGTCGCCTCGGAGACGATGTGCGCGGACATGTAATCCCGCTCGGCGCTGCGGGAGATCCGGGCTGTGCGGGCAAGTTCTATCGCCTCCCCCGGAGTGAAGGCGTCAACCGGTTCCCACCGCACCCGGGTGCGGGGCTTCTCCGAAGTCGAGGCGGAGTCGAGCATGTCCCGTACCGTACCGGCCCGGCACCGGAGCACTAGGCCTTTGGGCTGGCCGCTGCCAGCGCCGCTGGCGGGCTGCCAGGGACACGCATGTGCAGTGTGCGCTATGTCGGGTAGTCTACGGGCGGCGGTACCTGCTGCCTCCTGCCAGCGCTGTCCGGCCCGGACCTGGAAGCGTGATCGGCGGAAAGAGGTGCATCACCTCGTCAGGTCGGCCCGTAGGGCCGTGTTCACATGCCTTCAGCGTCTGCCGGTGTGCCGGTCCGGGGTGTCGCACCGCGGATGGGTCTCGATCATGTTCTCGGGTGAGGGAAAAGTCGCGCGCCTGCGCACCCGCTACACCGGCGAGCCGAAGGCCGCCGCCATCCACTTCTACCGCCGCCTAGGTCTGCGCTTCGGCCTGGTCCCGGATGCCACTGACGCTGTGCAGCAGCGTCTGGAGGCCCTGCTGCTGCGGGCCCTGGCGCATCCGCACCCGGCCTTCGAAGAAGTCGCTGCTGCGCCCGGCTCGGTGTGGGGGCTGGAGGGTGCGAGCCCGTACCCGGACCGCGTCACCCTGTGGCCGGCGCGAGGGCAGGCGGCCGCTCTTCTGGCTCGCTGGCTACCCACCCGCGCCCCGGCCGGCGAGCTGGGGGGTATTCCGGGGCTGCGAGCGGCTGCGCTGAGGGCACGGGGCGGGGACACCACGCTTACCCTCGTGCTCGCGGGCCAGCGTGCTCATGTCGAGCTCAGGGCGGATCCCGGCGCTCTGCACCAGGCGGCCGAGCTGGCGCGCGGGGCGGGCCTTGAGGCGCTGTGGGAGGCCGATGCCGTCTCCCGGGTGGAGCGGGAGGCCCTGGGCGCTCTCCTGTCGGATCTCTCCGTGGCCCAGGCCGCACTGTGGAGCCGGGCCTTGCGGCGTCTGGCCCTGGCACGTGAGGCCTTTCCTGCCTGGCGCGCACGGGACCCGCTCGATGAGGAACTCCAGGGGCCGAACCCGTCCCGCATCGCCGTGAAGCCGGTCGGCCCGGGCGTGAATCTTCGGGGGGTGGTGGCGGTGGTCTCCGGCGATGGCCGAGGCGGCCGTGGCTGTACGACGGTCGGTTACCTGCTCGCGGCCGCCGCCGCCGTCGGCGGCGCGCGAGTCGGTGTCCTGGCCGCGGACGATCCGTCGAATTTGCCGGCGTTGCTCGGCCTGGATCACGGCGATAAGCCCCTCGGCTGGCGCGACGCCAACCTGCAGCTGCCTCCCGGCCATCACCTGAAGGTGGCGGTCATGGAGACGGATGCGGCCCGAGCCGCAGAGCAACTGGAAGACGCAGTAACCGAGTTTGACCTTCTGGTCGTCGACATCGGCACCACGGCCGTCCACCCGGAGCTGGCCGGCCTTGCCGCCCGGGCCGACGGTGTCGTTGTTGTCGTGCCCGACGAGGTTCCCTGGTACGACGACGAAGTGATCGACGAGCGCTCGTCCCGGGTGCAGATCTGGTCCTACCTCAACAGCGCGGACCAGGCTGAATTCCACTCCCGCCGTCCCGGTGGGCCCGACCTGTTCGTGTTCCTCGACGAGGCGTTTGCCCGATACGTTGAGTGGCGCGCCGGACAGGAGGGCCTGACGCTCCCCGGATGGGATGCCGATCATAACGGTGACGGCTGGCCGGGCGACGAAGACGGCCTTCACACGGAGGCAGGGCACGACGAGATCGATGAGCATGCCGACCTGCCGGAGGCCTACACCGGCTCCCAGTCTGGGGACGTCGGCGACGAGCAAGACGACGAACTCCTGGCCTTCGACGACGAAGACAGCGACGCGGACGAGCAGTGGGTTGAGCCCTACGACCCCGACGACTCCGACGATGTGGAGATGTTCTGGTCCCTTGAGCCCGTGGGCGGAAGCGCCTGGGCCACGCTGCCGCCAGAAGAAGAGGCCCCCTATCTCGACTCGTGGCGCACCGATTTCCTTCAGATCCTCAGCCCAGAAGGCGGCCGGCGTCATCCGGATGTGTGGCCGCAGGTCTTGACCAGCTGGGCCGACCGCAGCCGGGCGCGAAACCTTGAGCGGGTCGCTGCTGGAGGACTAACGGACGCAGAGAGGGCCGCCGCCGAACGGAAGATGATCGCCGTGCACACCGAGCGGGCGCTCGAACGCTGGGACGAGGACCTGTGGCAGCGTGAGAGCAGAGCGTGGCTGGCAGCCGACTTGACACAGAGGCACGAGGTCGGCAAAGCCGAACGCGAGCGGATGTGGGCGCTACACCACCCGCGGCCGCCGAGGGATGTGGCTGAGGAACTGCGTCATCTGGTGCGGCACGCACCCCTTGGCAGGCCGGTCGTGATGGCGGTGAACCGGGCCCGACAGGAGTACGACCAGCTCGTGCTGGAGCCGGTCGGAATCGCTCTGCGAGAGCACGGGATTGGCGCTCTCACCGTCATCCCCCGGCACAGGGCACTCGAGGCATGGCCGGGGAGCGACCGTATGGAAGATGGTGCCCTGACGATCGGCTGGACCCTTGCCGGGGCGGTGCTCGATTCCCTGGCTCACTGACGGCGGTGAGACAACGCAGCTGGTCCGGGACTGCAGAGATGGACGCTGCTGCCCACCTCGCCACCTGAGCGCCACGGAAACCCAGCGAGAAGTCGCGCTGCGGTCGGTACCCAGCCGCCTCCGCGTGCTGACGGGCCCGGCGGGAGAGATGCCGCTGTTCACCGCCATGCCGCTGCAAGTCGACCGCTGCCGCGATTCAGCTGGGCACGCCTGCCCAGCCGTCATCGACGCGCTGCTGGAACTGGCCCAGGAGCGGGCTGGCACTGAGTGCTTCGACGTCCGGCACCGCTGGGCGGAGATCCTGGAACCGGCACTTCCCACCGCACCTACCCGAGCCCGACCGCACCACCGAGTAGGCACGCCCTGCGGCGCGGAGTGAGCGGTTGCCCTGCGCTGCGGCTATGCCCTCGCTGCAGCCCGGGCAGGGGCCGCCTCACTGTCGCCCGCAGGCGAGACCATCCAGCGTTTCGGCCGCACTGAGCGCCGCTAGGGTCCGTCTTCAAACGGATCTTGCCCAGAGCAGGAACGACGCGAGACTGACCGCTGCCTCGTATGAGGTGGCGGTCTTTTCGTATCTGGTAGCGATGCCACGGAAGCCCTTGAGCCGATTGAAGCAGCGCTCGATCGTGTTGCGCCGTCGGTAGGTCTCCCGGTCAAACCCTGGCGGTCGGCCGCCGTGGCCACCGCGCTTCAACCGGTGCCGCCGCTGGTCAGTCTTCTCGGGGATGGTGTGTGCAATGCCGCGTTGTCGCAGGTAGGCACGGAAGCCTCGGGAGCTGTAAGCCTTGTCTGCGATGACCCGGTCGGGCCTGCAGCGCGGTCGGCCAGTGCCGGTGCGCGGAACCCGGATCCGTTCCAGCAGAGGACGTGCACAGACACTGTCGTGGCGTTGGCCGGGTGTCACCAGGATCGCCAGCGGGCGGCCCTTGCCGTCGCAGGCAAGGTGGATCTTGGTCGTTAGTCCGCCTCGGGATCGGCCGAGGGCGTGATCGTCCGGTTCGTCCGGCCGGTGCCGCCCCCTTTTCGGCCGGTGGCGGCGGCGTGCTGGTGAGCGCGGACGATGGTGGAGTCGATCTGGACCAGCCAGTCGATGTCGCCGGCCGCGTCGGCATGGGCCTGGATCTGCTGCAGGGCCCGGGTGAACACGCCGTCCAGGGCGTAGCGGCGGAAGCGGGTGTAGACGGTCTTCCATGGCCCGTAGCGTTCCGGCAGGTCACGCCAGGAGATCCCGGTACGGATCTTGTAGACCATCCCGTTGATGACCTGCCGGTCTGACACGCGGGGCCGGCCTGTCGCGGCCCGGGGTATCAGCGGAGCGAGTAACTCCCACTCCTGGTCGGTGAGTTCATGGCGACGTATCACCCCACCATGATCGCCTACCTGGATGATCTTTGAAGACGGACCCTAGTACCTGCTGCTCGCCCTCGTCCGGCTTGAGCACGTCGGCCGCCACTGCCTCCGCCACCCGCGCAGCACGGCCGAGCGCGGCCGCCACGGCGGGCCAGATCTCGCCTCGCGCCGTCGCCAGGTCGCCGTACGCGTTATTGGGCCACTGGTGGGCGGCCCGCAGGGTGGCTGCGGAATCCCCTCCGTGCATGTCCAGGTTCTGCGTGGTTAGCGGCTGGATCCACATTTCGATGTGGCACTGCACCACCTGTGCGTAGGCTCGGTAATCGGTCATGGTGCCGCAGCTCCCGCCCGGTTCCCGCGTTGCGGGTCGTCCGGGCCAGGCCGTGCGAGCCACCGGTGGCGCGCACACACCTCGATGCGGTACTCCAGGGCACGCCGTGGTGAGGTATCGGTAACCGAGAGCTTGGCCGACCAGGAGACCGCTGTCGGTTCCGCTGGCACACACCGGAGGTGACGGCCCTCACACTGCCACCCCCGCAGCGGCAGTCCACCCGCTGATAGGGCCGGGGCTGCCCGCCCGTTGCTCCGGCGCCACGCGGACACGGACCCCGCCCCGGCGTCACCGCACGATGCCCACCACGCACCGCGCTTCCCCGTCGAAGGCCGGCAGCCTGCGGCGCGGCATTCGGGTGATGGGGCGGCGTGTCATCCCGGCGGCCAGCGGCCGTCCACGTCGATGTGGTGGAATCCGAAGCGGTGGGCCCGGCGGGGTCCCTGCCCCGTGCTCGACCCGACATCGAGCACGCCGTGGAGGAGCCAACTCGGCTGGCACCGCTGCATGATTCCACCTCGTGGCTCTCTGCCGCGCGAGCTGTGTCGGGACGGCTCCGCGGTGTTGAGGGGCTCCGAGTCATGAAGACAACCGCTGTCGAACGTCGCGCCGAACTGCTCCGTCTGTACACCGGGCTGCCCTGGCAGTCCGCCCGGCGCCGCGTTGAAGCCTCCGCGCCGGACTCCCAGCTGATCCCGCAGCCGGACGCCGACCAGCTGCTGCTGGAGGCCCAGGTAATGGCCGCACTGGCCTGGCGTCGAATCACCACAGTGCACCCGTGGGGCATCGAGTACGTCGACCCGCGCTCTGACCGTCTACTGATCCGATTCGAAGGCGACCCCGTCGCACGGAGAAACCCCGCTGAGACCCAGGCCCTGGACCTGGCCGAGGTACTGCTGCCGCGCGCCGACGAGTACGGCGACATCACGGGGGTGCCCGGGGCCCGATCCCACATCCAAGGCGGGCAGGTGGTGCTGCGCCTGCTGGAATCGTCCGCCTCCGTCACCCTGCTGGGTGTGGACCCCGATGAGTGGCTGCGCGCAGTCGACATCCAGGACAAGCAGACGGCCTCCTACGGCATGACGCCGTGCCACCGCGACCTGCCTGACCGGTGGCACCCGACCGAGCGTCTCTACCGGCGGCCGGGCCACCGGGGCGCCGCGGCGTCGGCCTGGCTGACCAGCGGGCTGTTGCGCCGGGTCGGCCTGATCCGCACCCTCGGGGTTCCGCTGGCCGTTACCGGCTGGCTCGGCCACCGTGAACGCGGTGGTGGGGAGCGCTGGATCATCGACCCCGCGTTCGCGGAAGGGCACGGCGCGATCGGCCACCGGCGGCTGATGGCACTGCTCGCCGCACCCGGCTGGGGCATGCCCGTTGCCGCCTTGGACGAGCACTGCAACTGCCATCTTCCGGCCGGTTTCAGCGACCAGTGCACCACCATCGTCAGTGGCCTGAACGCGTGGCCCGGAGCGCTGGAGGTCCGTGCCATCCAGCGCCGCGGCGACCGCCTGAAGCGGATCCAGGAGCATGAACCAGCGGTCTACGAGGCCCGGCAGCAGCTCGCCTTCTCCGTGCCCGCCTGGGTGGACCGCTGGCTCGAACGCTGCGGATCTTCTGCTCCGGGTCCGCCGGTCGGTGCCGTCACCGGCCCCCGCTGAGATTCACTCTGGGCACCGTGGCGAGCAGGAGCGGCTGTACGACCAAGCTGCCCCTCCTGTACGGGGCCTGCGGCGTGGGAAGTGTCAGCCTCGTTGTGCTGTGGCGCTGCTCCCGGAACTGCGGCGGCCAGCCCGATGCCGTCCATGACCTTCACCCGGTCGAAGCCGGGCCTGCGTAGGCGAGCGCGTCCGTGAAGTGATCACCGGCTGCGGGAAGGGGCCTTCGCCCTTCCAGTTCTTGCTGGGGACGAAGAAGAGCTCATGGCGGCCGGATCCGCCGCTGTCGGTGCACTCCCGTAGGCTCCTCCCCGTCTGCCCTGTGCTGCGCCGACGAGGAGGCCGTTGTGACCGCTGACGATCTGCTGGCCGGCCGGAGCCGGCGAGTACCGGCCTTGGGGGCCTGCCCGGCGGGGCGGCGATGACCGAGCCCACTGTGTACGACTGGTGTGACTTCCTGCGCGCCCGGATTGCCGAGGAGCAGCAGGCGGTCGAAGGCGCCGGTTCCGCCCTGGACGGGATCCGTGCGTACCCGTGGAAGCTCACCGAGGCCGGCGCTCCCGAGCTCGGCGTGCAGGCGGGGGACGATGTCCTGCTCACGGTCGAAACCGGTCGTGGCCCCTGGATGGATCTCGTCATCGCCGAGCATGTCGTACGCAGCCAGCCCCGTCGGGCGTACGCCGACCTCGAGGCCTGGTCGCACCTCGTTGACCTGCTGGGCCACTGGGCCAACCACGACATGCCCGCGGCGCGCGAACTCCTGACCGTCGTCGTCCAGTTCGCCGACCGCTACCAGGACCATCCCGACCACCCCGCGCGTCGGCAGCCGTGAAGCGCGCCCGCTCGGCCCCGCCGACGGGTCGAACAGTGTCACGATGGTCCGCGCGTGCTGACTCCTGCCGTCCGTTTTCGATGCAGCGGAGCCGGCGATGCGGCACTGTGCCTCTCCTCGCACGGGGGCGTACCCGGGCCGGGGTGCCACCGGCCTGCTCGCTGGCCGGTGGCACCGGGCCCGCGCCGCGGCCTGTGGCGTACGGGCTCCTGCTGAACGGGGCCGGCCCCCGGCGACACGAGGTCACCGGGGGCCGGGTGTTGGTAGCGGGGGCGGGATTTGAACCACGCGACCTCTGGGTTATGAGCCCAGCGAGCTACCGAGCTGCTCCACCCCGCGTCGGTAGGACCAGAGTACGGGATAGAGGCGGTCCGGGCGGGGGATTTCGCGTTGCCCGCGCGGCGAGAGACAACGCGCGGACCCTGTACTCGCCAACTCGCGGCTTCCCGGGCCGGCACGCCATCGACGTCGCCGGTTTCGCACCGGCACCCTGTAGGGACGCCGGCGGCCGAGCAGCGAGGAGGAGCCGATGGCGCTGACCGCGCAGTTGTCTCAGCACGGGACGCTCGATGTGACCCTGGACGGTCTGGGCTGCGGCCTGGCCTGGGAGGCCGTGTACCGGGCCCGGCCACGCCCTGCTCTGGCCTGCACCCACTGCGGCCGGCCGATGCACGCCAAGGTCTCCCCACGCGGGGGCCGGTTCTTCGCGCACGACCGCCGCTTTCCGGCCTGCCCCGGTGCCGGTGAGACGGAGGAACACCGCAGCCTGAAGCGGGCTCTGGCCGCCGCCGCGCGCGAGGCCGGCCACAAGGCGCAGCTGGAGTTCACCGCCGCGCATGGCGGGTGGCGGGCCGACGTACTCGTCACCGCCGCGCAGGGCCGCCGGACCGCTCTGGAAGCGCAGCTGTCCTCCGCGTCCGTCGACGACGTCCTCGCCCGAACCCGCCGCTACAGCGACGACAACGTCGCCGCGGTCTGGTTCACGCACCGCGCCGCGCGCTGGCTCACGCATGTGCCCGCCGCACGCCTGTACCGCCCCAGCGGGCCCGACGGGCCGTGGAACCGCACACATCCCCTCGTGAGCCGCTTCAGCGTCGTCGCCTGCGCGGAAGTCTGCGACCCGAGCCCCTTCTGGCACGGCTCCGTCCACGCTGGCTGGGACCACGACGAGGAGCGGACCCTGACGGAGTTTGTCGCCGATGTCCTCAGCGGCCGCCTTGTCCCCAGAAGGCTCACCACCGCCCTGGGTACCCGCTACCACGGCTGGGCCGCACCCGAGGACGTGAAGGCAGCCGACGACCACGCGGCATCGCCCCCCACCGTGCTGCCCGTACGGAGCACCGGCGAAGACCGCCCCCTGCAGTGACGAAAGCATGTCCCACGAGGACCGCCGCTCTATGGTCCGAGTACCACGAGACGAGTTGGAAGGCCGTGGATTCATGAACAGCGGGCCGCCCGTGAAGCGGGTCATCACATTCGACGCAGAGGCCTGGGACCGTCTTGAGAGGTTGGCGGCGGACTTGGGCAGCTCCCCGGAAGAGCTTGTGACCCGGGTTGCAGGAAGGATCCAGCTCTCTCGGGGGGCGACCTCGAGGTTCGCCCGCGTTCCTAGATCCTTTTGCGCCCACCCCGACCGGCACGGCCCCGCCGCGCCCGCTGCTCACGCCCCCAGGCCCCGGGCAGACCCCTCCTGGGCCAACGGCCCCGGGCCCCGCGCGCGGCACCCCGGGTCCCGACAGGGGCCCGCACCCCCGCCCCGGCGCCCCGACAGGGGGCGACCCCGCAGCCGTCCCCCGGCCCGGCTCCTTTGGGCCGGTCGGCTGCTCGCCGCCCTGCCCGGCGGTACAGCAGCTGAGGGTCGGGGCCGGCGAAACCCGTTCGGGAGCGCCGAGCCGTCCTGGCCGCTGCACCGGATCCGGCCCGGGCGCCTGGTCTGCTGTTGATCGAGGGTGCCCTGCTCTGCGCCGGCCGTGCCGTTTGTCAGGACGAGCTGAAAACCGAGCTGATGATGTCCAGGGGGGGGCGGTCCACCCGCATGTGATCGCGGCCGCCGGCACGCCCACCAAGAGGCAACAACTGCACACTACGACCGCTCGAACCCGCGCATCGGGATCGACCACCGAGCGCAGCCAGAAGCCGAGCCCCACAGCCGCACTGAGCATCGCCGTGTAGACGGCGACTGTCTGCGCATCCACTGCCTGGCGCCTCCCCCTCGCACGACGAACACGCCCAGGCTATAGCTGCTCAGGTGCCCTGCCGCGTCACCTCGGTGCCGGCGACCCGGCCAGCACCCCAGCCCCGGCCGGGCATCGAGCTCGCCGCGCGGTAGTTCGCCCGCGTTTTGTGAACGCTGACCGCCCAGGCCGCCGAACTACGGCTCGATCTGCCGCTCGCCCACCCGTGCCGTACCCCCGCCCCGGCCGCACCAGGCCGGACGGGCGCTCAGGGTGTGGCTGGCGTGCGCCCTGTCCCGCCGCCCGGTCGGCTCGTACCGTCGCGGCGCCGGCACCCGCGCCCCTCCGCCGGCCGCCGTTCCGGCCGGTCTGCTGGCACCGCGCCTCCCCGGGCCGCCCGGCGCCGGCTGGTGTTGCCACGGGGCAGCAACCTCCTGTGCCCGCCCGCACGGCGGGAGTTGGCCAACCTCGCCGCCGGAGGCGGGCTGGCGGCGATACTGCGGTAGGGCGATCCGAGCGGGGGGCGGGAGGAACTGGTGACCCAGGCCGAGATCCGGCACCCGGCGCTGACCGGCACGCCGTGGCCGGTGATCGGCGTGCGGGTACGCCGCGAGGACCACAGTGCGCGGGCGGCCTCCTGGCGGCCGGCCCCGCAGACGGTGCTGGAGGATGCTCTGCTGCCCTGCACATGGCCGGAGTTGGAACGCTTCGCCGAGATCGCAACCGGCCGCAGCCGTGCCCGCGTGTACGTGCGCGACCTCGACGGCGCCGATCCGGACCAGCGCCTCGTGCTGTGCCTGCGAGGCGCCCCCGGGGCCGTACAAATCGAAGGCCCCCTCAACCCTGTCGCCGAACTTCTGACCGCCCGGACCCGGGCCGCCGTGCTGCGCGTCGCCGCCGTACACCGCGAAGCCGGCCGCCCGGAGCAGGCCCAGTTGTGGCGCGCTCGGGCTCGCCGGCTGCTGAAGAGCGGCCGTGCCGCGCGTCGCGGCCGGAGTGTGCGGGCCACCTCGGCCGGACTGCCCACGCTTGGTCAGCGCCCCTGAACCTGCCCCCCCGTAGGCTGGTGCCCGGTGGCGGCGGGACCAGAGTGGCCGCCGGGGAAGACGCAGACGTCGCAGGGTCGAGCAGGGTCGGGGGCCAACCGGGTCACGCCGCGCCGGAGCCGGGCCACCTCGTGCGACTCCACCCGCAACGCCCCCGCCGCTACCCCGTCGGCCCGCCTGCGGCGCCATCACGGCCGGCGAACCCACCCGCCGCCACGGACCTGGGCATCGAGCAGGTCAGGGCATGGTGGACCTTGTGCAGCCGGCGGCCGCGGGTTGTGCTTCTGCCGAATCCGGCTCAGGCCCACGGGCCTGAGCCGGAGGCAGCCGACGAGCCGGACGTCCCGCCGGCAGTGCCGTGCCGAGCGCAGCGCTGTACCCGCGCAGGGCCTGCTCCGCGCAACGCTAGTCGTCTTGGGGCCGGCCGTCGGGGTACGGCGCCAGGAGCGGCTGCCCGATGAAGGGGGAGGAGGTGTCGCCCAAGAGCAGGGGCGCCAGCGCCTGCCGGGGCGTGGGAGCAGGGTCTGTGTCGATCAGGAGGGGCCGCGGGGCGTCTGCTGCGGCCAGCAGCCCGGCCAGCTGCGGACCTGACCCGTCCAGGTCGATCAGGCGCGCCCGGTGGGTGGGGGCCAGGACCGCCGACAGGGAGCTTGAGGTCTTGCCTGCGCCGCCGCGGCGGAAATGCCCGGCGGCGAAGTTCGCCTCGGTGACACGCCGTACGGCGTCCAGGTTCGGGCGCGCCGAGCGCGGGGCGGTCAGGGCGCGGGCCTGGGCGGCGGTCATACCGGTGGCCGCGACGAGGGCCTTCACGGCGGTCTCGGGCAGGGGACCGGCGGCGAGTTCGTCGAGACGGGCGGTGGCCGAGGTGCCGGGCGCCAGGCCGAGGAGTTCCATGGCCCGGTGCCGCTGGACGCCGGCCGCCGCGGCGACCCGCTGCACGTAGCCCTCCAGCCGCTCGGTGAGCCGCGGCAGCGGTACACCGGGGATCCGGGCCGGCAGGCCGGGCTGCCAGCGGGCGCGGTCGGCGACGGCCTTGCGGGCCTGCTCCAGGGTGATGCCGCGGTGTGCCCGTTTGTACGCGCGCACGGCGCGGTCCAGTTCCCGGTGGCGGGGGTTGGTCATGACGTCTCACGTCCCTTTGTCGGCCTGCTGCCCCACACGCGCTGGCCTTCCAGGAGGAGGGCATGACGAAACTGCTCGCGCGAGTCTCAGACGTCTGGGTCCCCTGGCGACGGTGTGGGCGTCGAGGTAGCGGACCGGGCGCGGCGCGGTTGCCCTTGGTGCCCGGCCATCGTAGCGGCTGCGGCCGACATCGGGCAGAGCGCGCCGGGCCGTGCGTGATGGCCGGTGGCCGGGGACGTGGGCGGCCAGCTCCCAGCACCCCCGGCAGGGCGCGACGCGAGACCCGCACGGCCTTTCGCCGTGAGGCGGTGCTCTGTTGCTCGCCGCCGGGCCCGCGGGGCGGGTGAGCGGCAGACCGGCACCAACCCGGCAGGGGGCCGCTCTTCGGCCGGCCGCAGCGGCCCCGTACTGCTTCGACGTCGCCGCGCGTCACATGAGCTGGGCGGAGCCCGTTCCCCCCGACGCCGTGCTGGATCTGGCGAGCACGCTGGCCGAGCTGACACCCGACCTGGCCTGACCGCGCCGGCGATGCCCCGGACCGCCGCGCGCCGTGGAGACGGTTGCCCGCCGACACCATCGCCGACAGACACCCGGCGGCAGGCCCGTACGGCCAGCCGGTCGGCTCCTTGCCGCTGCACACCCCCGCAAGCCCCGGAACAGGCCGGCCGGTTACGCCCCGCACAGCCTTCCGTTCTGTGATCATTTGGTAGGTCACGGCAGGCGAAGAAGGGGGGAGCGTGTACCGAGCGCGGATCAAGGACAGCGGGCGGGAGGTCTTCGCCGTGCAGATCGACGACAAACCGGCCTGGTACACGGACAAGCACCCGCTGATCTGTTCCACGTGCAGGGCGGGTGTGCACGGCAGGGGCACGTACGTGAAGCGCAACGGGGCCAGCTACCGTGCGCACTTCGCCCTCAACCCCAGGACGAGCCACGAAGCCACCTGCCCGTTCAATCCGGTGGAGTTCATCACCTCCATCGCCCGCGGCGCCAAGGGCCTGGCGCACGTCGAGGACGGCGTGCTGAAGCTGACCCTCCCGGCCGACGTGGAGGACCTGGCGCCGCAGCAGCAGGCGGACCCGCAACTGCCGCCCCACGCCGTGACGGGCCAAAAGATCGACACGGTGGCGCCGCTGTTGCCGCCGCTGCTGAACTGCGCCGCGAAGATCGCCCGGTTCCTGCAGCTGAACGCCTTCGACGACAAGGCCGTCCAGCGCTTCAAGGTGCAGCCCCACGGCCACAAGGACACGATCGCCTGGGGACGGTTCTGCTACGGGCCCTCCTCCGCCGCCTACGGGGACCTGTTCCGCCGCCTGGACCCGGACAGTCCCGGGCGCGCCCCTTCCCACCCCGTCGCCGTCTACGGAACGGTCCAGCGCGTCCACCACGACCGCAAGGGCCGGCCGTTCGTGTTCCTCGCCGACCACACCGACCTGGACGGCCGGGAGTTCGAGGTGGTGCTGCGCTCCATGCACCCCACCCTGATCGAGCCGCTCACCGTCGGCACCCATGTCCTGGCTGTCGGCTCCTGGGGCACCTTCGCCGACGGCCGCGTGCCTCAGCTGCGCCTGTTCGCCCAGGAGGCGTGGCAGATCGCGTACTGGCACACCGACGAGGACACCGGATCAGCCACCCAGCCGGTTAGCCCGCCCGCCCTCACCGCCCGGCAGCGTGCCACCGAGCGGCCCGCGCGCGGGGCTTCGAAGCGGACACCGCGTTCCAAGGGGGCCGGCCGGCGCCCTGCCGCGCCCAGGCGTCGCACCACACCACCCCCCGCGCCGCCGCCGGCCGCAC
>NZ_JBEXKG010000034.1:0-61213 GCF_040609555.1 Streptomyces sp. NPDC004658 | reverse complement strand
GCCCGCCGCCGTCCGGCCCGGCCCTCGCCGGGCACACCGGCGGCCGTGACGGGGCCGAACGGACGCGTCGCTTCCGCGTGCTCCTCGACTGCGGGCACCGCGACGGCCTGCGCGGCCCCGTCAACCCCGTGAGTCCCGTGAGCCCCGGCCGCCTCGTCGGCCTCGTGCAGGGCGGGGAGTTCGCGGGTCGCGTCGTAGGCGTTCTGCCAGCCGTGTGCGGCGGCGGGGTCGGCGTACTGCTCGTACGCGGGGGCCGGAGCCGACTGCGGGTGGTACACGTTCGGCCGGTCCTCGGGCGCACCGCCCGCTCCGTACACGCCGTCCGCCCCCACCTCGTACTCCCGTTCCGTGGACATGCCAGCGGATTCTAGGGACGCAAGCGACTCCTGAGACAGCCGGCGGTGATATCCGGGCAATTCTCCGTGTCTCACGTGGCGGAAAACACGAGCCATGAGGCGTTACCGGGCCGTAAGCTCACGCACATGCAGGTGATCCAGTCGACCAAGCTCGCCAACGTCTGTTACGAGATCCGGGGCCCGGTTCTCGAGGAGGCCATGCGGCTTGAGGCGGCGGGCCACCGCATCCTCAAGCTCAACACCGGCAACCCGGCCGCCTTCGGCTTCGAGTGCCCCCCGGAGATCCTGGAGGACATCCTCCGCAACGTCTCCACCGCGCACGGCTACGGCGACGCCAAGGGCCTGCTCGCGGCCCGCCGCGCGGTCGTCATGCACAACCAGACCCTCGGCATCGAGACGGACGTCGAGCACGTCTTCATCGGCAACGGCGTCTCCGAGCTGATCGTGATGGCGATGCAGGGCCTGCTGGACGACGGCGACGAGGTGCTCGTACCGGCCCCGGACTACCCGCTGTGGACGGCGGCCGTGTCGCTCTCCGGCGGTACGGCGGTGCACTACCGCTGCGACGAGCAGTCCGACTGGATGCCGGACCTCGCCGACGTCGAGCGCAAGGTCACCGACCGCACCAAGGCGATCGTCATCATCAACCCGAACAACCCCACCGGCGCGGTCTACGACGAGGCGGTGCTGCGGGGCCTGACGGACATCGCCCGCCGGCACAACCTGCTGGTCTGCTCCGACGAGATCTACGACAAGATCCTCTACGACGGCGCCACGCACACCCCGACCGCGAAGGTCGCCCCCGACCTGCTCACCCTCACCTTCAACGGCATGTCGAAGGCGTACCGGGTGGCCGGCTACCGCGTCGGCTGGATGTCGATCTCCGGGCCGCGCGCCCACGCCGACTCCTACATCGAGGGCCTGACGATCCTGGCGAACATGCGGCTGTGCGCCAACATGCCGGGGCAGCACGGGGTGGTCGCCGCGCTCAGCGGACGCCAGACGATCAACGACCTGGTGCTGCCGGGCGGGCGGCTGAAGGAGCAGATGGACACCGCGTACGAGCTGCTGACGCGGATTCCCGGGGTGAGCTGCGTGCGGCCGAAGGGCGCGCTGTATCTGTTCCCCCGGCTGGACCCCGACGTCTTCAAGATCAAGGACGACCGGCGGATGGTCCTGGACCTGCTCCGCAAGGAGAAGATCATGGTCGTCCAGGGGACGGGCTTCAACTGGCCGGAGCCGGATCACTTCCGGGTGGTGACCCTGCCGACGGTCGGGGACCTGCGGGACGCGGTGACCCGCATCGGGAACTTCCTGGACGGCTACAGCCAGCCGTAGTCGTCGGACTGCGTTCCGTGACGCGGCTCAACTTTAGACGAAATCCAAGCTAAGATGGCTTCCTGCCAGAGCACTGGAGGCCATCCCCCATGTACGAGCCGATCCGCACCAAGTCGGTCCACAGCACGATGGCCGGCACCACCTCGGACTTCCCCCACCGGTCCCGCGAGGAGGAGCTGGACATCCAGCTCGCCGGGCACCTCGCCGCTCTGCTCGCGGTCACCGACGAGTTGCGCGCACTGACCCCGTCCGCCGACCTGGACACGGCCGCGGACCGCCTCACGGGACAGGTGGCCCGGCTGCGGGGAGGACGCGCGCCCCTGCGGGCGGCGCCGGCCGCGGCCGGTGACCCTGTGGCCCTGCACCGGCGCGCGCACGCCCTCGCCGGACGCGCGCTCGTGGTCGCCGCGTCCCGCGCCGACACGGCGGCGGCGATCCTGTCGGCCGAGCGGATGGACGCGCACGCCGCCGCGCTCTCCGCCGACCCGAAGGAACTCAGCACCGCCTGACCCCCGCGGGGTCCCCCGATCGGCCCCGGCCCGCGCGCATCCGCAGCGACGCGCGGACCGGGCGCCATACGCTGCGCTCGGCTTGGGCCGGGGGGTGGAGTGCGGTGCGTTTCCTTCCGGGGCGCCGGGCCGGGGCGCCGGGGGTGCGGTTCGTTTTCTTCCGGGGTGCCGGGCCGGGGTTCCGGAGTGCGGTTCGTTTTCTTCCGGGGTGCCGGGCCGGGCGGACCGCCGGTCCGGTGCGTGGGGGGCGAGCGCCGTCGCGGCGGGGAAGAAGTGACCGGCGTTGCCGCCACCGCCCTGCCGTACGCGCGCTGCCTGGGCCCGGTGCCAGGGTGCCGTGCGCTTTCTTCCGTGGCGCCGGTGCGCGCGGGGTTGAGCGCCGTGCGGATCGCCGGTCCGGCGCGTGCGAGAACACCGCCGCGGTGGGAAAGAAGTGACCGGCGTTGCCGCCACCGCCCCGCCGTACCCGCGCCGCCTGGGCCGGGGTTCCGGAGTGCGGTTCGTTTTCTTCCGGGGTGCCGGGCCGTGCGTCGGACCGCCGGTCCGGTGCGTGGGGGGGCGAGCGCCGTCGCGGCGGGGAAGAAGTGACCGGCGCTGCCGCCACCGCCCTGCCGTACGCGCGCTGCCTGGGCCCGGTGCCAGGGTGCAGTGCGCTTTCTTCCGGGGCGCCGGTGCGTGCGGGGTTGAGCGCCGTGCGGATCGCCGGTCCGGCCCGTGGGAGAACACCGCCGCGGTGGGAAAGAAGTGACCGGCGCTGCCGCCACCGCCCCGCCGTACCCGCGCCGCCCGGGCCGGGTTCCGGAGTGCGGTTCGTTTTCTTCCGGGGTGCCGGGCCGGGCGGACCGCCGGTCCGGTGCGTGGGGGGCGAGCGCCGTCGCGGCGGGGAAGGGGGGCCGGCGCTCTTCGGTGCCGTCCCGCCCGCCCGCCGCCCCGTAGGCGTTGCGGAGAGGCGGGCTCCGGTTGCATACCGGGAAGGGGACGTCACCCCCCGTTCATCCCGGCGCGTGCGGAACTTGGGGTTCCGGGAGCACGCTCACCGGCGTGAGACGCATCGCGGGAATCGTCCTCGCGGTTCTGCTGATCGGTGGCGTGGTGGCCGCCGTCGTCGCGGGCCGGCAAGGGGAGGACAAGGGCACGGCAACGAAGACCGTGCGAGGAGTGATCGGATCGGAGAAGGCCGACTTCTTCGCCGATCCCGACGTGGTGAAGGCCCTGGCCGCCAAGGGCTACACCGTCAAGGCCGAGGCCTCCGGGTCCTGGGCCATGGAGGGGCTGGACCTCAAGGGGTACGACTTCGCGTTCCCGTCCAGTCAGGCACCCGCCGACGAACTGGCCGAGAAGTACCACGTGCGCGAACCGCTGCCCCGGCCCTTCTACTCGCCGCTGGTCGTCGTGGCGCACCGCGCCGCGGCCGACGTGCTCGCGGCGAACGGGCTGGCGGTGCTCGACGGCAGGAGCCGCGGCACGCTGAGGACGGGCGCCTACGTGGACGCCGCCCGGCACGACCGCACCTGGCAGCAGCTGAAGGGCGCCAAGGCGCACGGCGAGCTGACGGGCACCCTCTACATCGCCAGCACCGACCCCCGGTCCTCCAACTCCGGCGCCCTCTACCTAGCCGCCGCCTCCTACGTGGCCAACGGCGGCAAGGTGGTCGCCGGCGAGGCCGACCTCGACCGCACCGCACCCCTGCTGCGCAAGCTGGTCAGCGTCCAGGGCGCCCAGCAGTCCAGCACCGACGCGGTGTTCCGGGACTTCGTCAGCGGCGCCGGCAACCCGCTGGTGCTGGTGTACGAGTCGCAGGTCGCCTCGCTCCTCGCGGAGCAGCACGGCGTGGCGGACGACCTGGTGGTGCTGTACCCGGACACCACCGTCACCAGCGACCACACCGTCGTACCGCTGGACGCGGACGGCCGGGCGCTCGGGGAGCTGCTCGGCACCGACCCGGCCCTGCGCAAGCTCGCCGTCCGGCACGGTTTCCGGCCGCAGGGCGACGCCGCCGAGTTCGTCGCGGCCACCGCCGGCCGCGCCGCCTACCTCAACCAGAAGCTCACCGGCGTCCGGCAGGCGCCCGTGCCCACCTCCGCGGTGCTGCACGAGATGGCCCGCCGGGCCCTCGGATGACACGGGGGACCCACATGACCGACAGCGACTTCCGGCTCACCCCGCCCGATCCCGTCACGCCCGTGCCCAAGGAGAAGGCCGGCGGTCTGGTGCCCGTCGAGGACGGGGTGCGCGCCGACATGGCCCGCAGGGCCGCCGCCTTCGTCGAGCAGCTCGCCGCGCTCGACGCCCGCTCGCCCGAGTTCGCGGGCAGGGTCGGCGAGATCACCGCGCTCGGCGCCGGTGAACTGCGTACCGCCGCCGCCCAGTCCAACCGCATGCTGGAGCGGGCCGTGCGCAGCCTGCCCGACAAGGGCGGGGACGCCCAGGGCAAGGTGGCCGGCTCGCTCGTGGAGCTCCGCCGGGTGGTGGAGGACCTCGACCCGCGGGACCTGCCCGCGAACCGGGGGCGCAGGTTCCTGTCCCGGCTGCCCGGCGGCAACAGACTGCGCGACCACCTCGCCACGTACGCCTCCGCCCAGGGCAACCTGAACCGGATCGTGGGCGCCCTGCGCGGCGGGCAGGACGAACTGCGCCGGGACAACGCCGCGTTGCATACCGAGCGGGTCCGGCTGTGGGAGACGATGGGCAAGCTCCAGGAGTACGTCGTCCTCACCCAGGCCCTGGACACCGCCGTCGAGGAGCACATCGCCGGGGTCGGTGACCCTGAGGAGGCCGACGCCCTCCGCGCCGACGTGCTCTTCCCGGTCCGGCAGAAGCACCAGGACCTGCTCACCCAGCTGGCGGTGTGCGCGCAGGGCTACCTCGCCATGGACGTCGTACGCCGCAACAACGACGAGCTGATCAAGGGCGTCGACCGGGCCGCCACGACCACCGTCTCGGCGCTGCGCATCTCCGTGATGCTGGCCTCCGCCCTGGACAGCCAGAAGAAAGTCGTCGAGCAGGTCGACGCGTTGCGCGGGACCACCGAGGACCTCGTCCGGGGCAACGCCGAGATGCTCGCCACGCAGAGCGGCGAGATCCAGCGGATCGCCGCCGACCCGGCGGTCGGCGCGGAGACCCTGCGCGCCGCGTTCCAGCAGATCTACCGCACCCTCGACGCCATCGACACCTACAAGGCGCAGGCGACCGAGGTCATGGCGAGCACCGTCCAGTCGCTCACGGACGAACTGCACAGCGCCTCCGCCCACCTGGAGCGCAGCCGCTCCCAGGGCGCGCTGGAGGGGGGCCTCGGATGAGACGACGATCCCTGCTCGCCGTCGTCGCCGTCACCGCCGGCCTGCTGAGCGCGTGCACCTCGAAGGACCCGAAGGAGGACTCGAACGCGCCGGAGCCCGGCACGCTCCGGGTCCTCGCCTCCAGTGAACTCAGCGACATGACCGCCGTGTTCGACCGCGTCCGCGAGGACACCGGCGTCACCGTCCGGCCCACCTACATGGGCACCCTGGACGCCGTCGACCTGCTGGCCCGCGGGAAGGCGGACGGGGCGTACGACGCGCTGTGGCTGTCCTCGGACGACTATCTGCGGCTGCGGCCGGACGCGGCGAAGAGGGTGGTGTCCGAGACGCCGGTCATGTCCAGCCCGGTCGCCGTCGGCGTCAGGCCGGCCACCGTGCGGGCGCTCGGCTGGACGCCGCAGGACGTCACCTGGTCCCAGGTGGAGCAGGCCGTCCAGGACGGCGAGCTGACCTACGGCATGACCGACCCGGCGCGCTCCAACTCCGGCTTCGCCACGCTCGTCTCGGTCGCCTCCGCCCTGTCCGGCGCGCAGTCCGCGCTCACCGACGCCGACGTGGCGAAGGCGACGCCCCGGCTGAAGGAGTTCTTCCGGGGGCAGAAGCTGACCTCGGGCTCGTCGGGCTGGCTCGCCGCGGCCTACCGGCGGCGCGGCACCGTCGACGCCCTGCTGAACTACGAGTCCGTCCTCAAGGGCATCCCGGGCCTCACCGTGATCCGCCCCCGCGACGGCGTCGTCACCGCCGACTACCCGCTGTCCTCCCTGGCGTCCACCGACGCCCGCACCCGCGAGGACGTCCGCAAGGTGACCGCGGACCTGCGCACCGACGCCGTGCAGAAGCTGATCACCGACACCACCCACCGCCGCCCGGTCGTGCCCTCGGTGCGTCCCGCCGCCGGTCTCGACACCGGCCGACGCCGTGAACTGCCGTTCCCGGGCAGCCGCTCGGTGGCCGACGGGCTGCTGGACTCGTACGAGAACGAACTGCGCCGCCCCTCGCGCACGGTGTACGTCCTGGACACCTCCGGTTCCATGGAGGGCGACCGGCTCGCGGCGCTGAAGAAGGCGCTGGCGGGGCTCACCGGCGACTTCCGGGACCGGGAGGAGGTGACGCTGATGCCGTTCGGCTCGGACGTGAAGAGCGTGCGCACCCACGTCGTCGACCCGAAGGACCCGGGGGCCGGGCTGGCCGCGATCCGCCGGGACACCGACGCGCTCACCGCCGACGGCGGCACCGCCGTCTACACCTCGCTGGAGCGGGCGTACGACCATCTGGGGACCGGCCGGGACACGTTCACCTCGATCGTGCTGATGACCGACGGCGAGAACACCGCGGGCGCCGGGGCCGGCGACTTCGACGGCTTCTACCGCGCCCTCGGCCCCGACCGGCGGGACATCCCCGTCTTCCCGATCCTGTTCGGCGACTCCTCCCGCTCCGCACTCCAGCACATCGCCGACCTGACCGGCGGCCGGCTCTTCGACGCCCGGCAGGGCTCGCTGGACGGCGCCTTCGAGGAGATCCGTGGCTACCAGTAAGGTCCCCGGCACCAAGGTCCTCGGCTACCTGGAGTCCCGCAAGAACCTCACCGGCAGCGCCTGCGGGCTGCTCGGCCTGGTGCTGACCTTCGCCGGGGTGGCGGGACCGTACTGGCCGGCCGTGGTGGCCGGGCTGTACGGCGCGGGTGCGCTCGTCGCCCCGCCGGAACGGCCCGCCCCGCCGGACTTCCCGACCCCGTCGGACCAGCTGGAGGAGGTCCGCGCCGACCTCGGCAGGCTCCGCGGCTACCTCGCGGACGTCGACCTGCCGCCCGAGGCCGCCGCCCGGCTCGGCGCACTGACCGGGCTGCTGGCCGCGCTGCTGGAACCGGGCTGGGTCGCCGAGGCGCTCGCCCGGGACCCGGAGGGCGTGCACACCGTCTCCCGGGCGGTGCGGCGGGACATCCCGGAGGCCGTGGACGCCTTCGTCCGCACCCGCTGGTGGACGCGGCTCACGCCGGGTACCGAGCCGCCCGAGCGCCATCTGGAGCGGCAGCTCGATCTGCTGCGGCAGGAGGCCGAGCGGCTGGCGGCCGAGCTCGGCGAGGCCGAGGCCCGCCGCCAGGAGTCCCACACCCGGTACCTGGAGGACCGGGGCGGGACGGGGGACGGCGAGCTCAGCGCCTGACGTACACCGGGGCCGGTGCCGTGGGCGCCCGGGGTGCGGGTGGTCGTCGTCAGGGGGGTGTACGACCGGGCCCCGCACGCCGTTGTGCGGGGCCCGGTGGGTCGTTCACCGCGGCCGGTCGTGACGATCGCTGGTCAGGGCACGGCGACCGGCCGCGGAGTCATCGGTGGGCTGTTCAGCCCAGGCGCTCCACGAGCGCCCGGTACTGGTCCCACAGCTCCTTCGGGGTGTGGTCGCCGAAGGTGTCGAGGTGCCCGGGGATCAGCGCGGCCTCCTCGCGCCAGACCTCCTTGTCGACGGTGAGGAGGAACTCCAGGTCGGACGCGGAGAGGTCGAGGCCGTCGGTGTCCAGGGCGTCCTTCGCCGGCAGGATGCCGATCGGGGTCTCGACGCCCTCGGCCTTGCCCTCCAGCCGCTCCACGATCCACTTCAGGACCCGGGAGTTCTCGCCGAAGCCCGGCCAGACGAACTTGCCCTCGTCGTTCTTCCGGAACCAGTTGACGTAGTAGATCTTCGGCAGCTTGGACTGGTCCTTGTCCTTGGCCACGTCGACCCAGTGGGCCATGTAGTCGCCCATGTTGTAGCCGCAGAACGGCAGCATCGCGAACGGGTCGCGGCGCAGCTCACCGACCTTGCCCTCGGCGGCGGCGGTCTTCTCGGAGGCCACGTTGGCGCCGAGGAAGACGCCGTGGTTCCAGTCGAAGGACTCCGTCACCAGCGGTACCGCGGTCGCCCGGCGTCCGCCGAAGAGGATCGCCGAGATCGGCACGCCCTTCGGGTCCTCCCACTCGGGCGCGATGATCGGGCACTGCGCGGCCGGCACGGTGAAGCGGGCGTTGGGGTGGGCGGCCGGGGTCCCGGACTCCGGCGTCCAGTCGTTGCCCTTCCAGTCGGTCAGGTGGGCCGGGGGCTCCTCGGTCATGCCCTCCCACCACACGTCGCCGTCGTCGGTGAGCGCGACGTTGGTGAAGACCGCGTTGCCCCACAGGGTCTTCATCGCGTTGGCGTTGGTGTGCTCACCGGTACCGGGCGCGACGCCGAAGAAGCCGGCCTCCGGGTTGATCGCGTACAGCCGGCCGTCCTCGCCGAACCGCATCCAGGCGATGTCGTCGCCGATGGTCTCCACCGTCCAGCCGGAGATGGTGGGCTCCAGCATGGCGAGGTTGGTCTTGCCGCAGGCGGAGGGGAAGGCGGCGGCGACGTACTTGGACTCGCCCTGCGGCGGGGTGAGTTTGAGGATCAGCATGTGCTCGGCCAGCCAGCCCTCGTCGCGGGCCATGACGGAGGCGATGCGCAGGGCGTAGCACTTCTTGCCGAGCAGCGCGTTGCCGCCGTAGCCGGAGCCGTAGGACCAGATCTCGCGCGACTCGGGGAAGTGCGAGATGTACTTGGTCTGGTTGCAGGGCCAGGGGACGTCCTCCTGGCCGGGCTCCAGCGGGGCGCCGAGCGTGTGGACGGCCTTGACGAAGAAGCCCTCGTCGCCCAGCTCGTCCAGGACGGCCTGGCCCATGCGCGTCATCGTGCGCATCGAGACGGCGACGTAGGCGGAGTCGGTGATCTCCACGCCCAGCGCGGACAGCGGGGAGCCGAGCGGACCCATGCAGAAGGGCACGACGTACATCGTCCGGCCCCGCATGGAGCCCCGGAACAGGCCCTTGTCGCCGGTGAAGATCTCCCGCATCTCGGCGGGGGCCTTCCAGTGGTTGGTCGGGCCCGCGTCCTCCTCCTTCTCCGAGCAGATGAAGGTCCGGTCCTCGACGCGCGCGACGTCGGACGGGTCGGAGGCGGCGTAGTAGGAGTGGGGGCGCTTGACGGGGTCGAGCTTCTTGAACGTTCCCTTGGCGACCAGCTCCTCGCACAGTCGCTCGTACTCGGCCTCGGAGCCATCACACCAGACCACGCTGTCCGGCTGCGTCAGTTCGGCGATCTCGTTGACCCACGAGATCAGTTCCTGGTGATTGGTGGGGACGACGGTGGGAGCCGCGATGTCGCGCGCCACGATTGCTCCTAAGTGAGGGATTTTTTGTGTTCTCGCCCCGTGGGGGCCGCGACCCGGATGCTTCGTAGCCCGCTCATCCGGTGCCGACCGCACTCATTTGATCATCCGAGTCTAGTGCCCATCTGTCCAGAGGGCATCACAAGTGAGCGGCGTGAGGAATCCCACGGTTACCACGACTCTTTGCGTCCACGTTGGGTTCAGCTGAAGGACTTTTTGCCGGATGACTTGGTTGAACGTGCATTGACGAGCGACTTACGGCGGCGTCGGTACCATGCGGCCATGACTGCGTCCGCCTCCGACGCGCCCACGGACACGCCGGCCGCCGGCCGCGGCCCCGTGGCGCTCTCCCTGCCGCATCCGGTCAAGCCCAGGCTCCGCGGCTGGCTGCACCTCGGCATGTTTCCGGCCGTACTCATCGCGGGCCTCGTGCTCACCGCCCTCGCCGACTCGACCAGAGGCCGCGTCGCCTGCAGCATCTACGCCCTGACGGCCTGCCTCCTCTTCGGCGTCAGCGCGCTCTACCACCGCGGCAACTGGAGCCCGCGCATGGACGGCGTGCTGCGCCGCCTCGATCACGCCAACATCTTCCTGATCATCGCGGGCACCTACACCCCGCTGACCCTGCTGCTCCTGCCCGGCGCCAAGGGCCAGTGGCTGCTGTGGGGCATCTGGGCCGCGGCGGCGGCCGGCATCGTCTTCCGCGTCTTCTGGGTCGGCGCCCCGCGCTGGCTGTACACGCCGTGCTACATCGCGATGGGCTGGGCAGCCGTCTTCTTCCTGCCCGACTTCCTGCGCACGGGCGGCATCGCGGTCCTGGTGCTGGTGGTCGCCGGCGGGCTGCTCTACAGCGCCGGCGGCGTGATCTACGGCATCAAGCGCCCGAACCCGTCACCGCGCTGGTTCGGGTTCCACGAGGTCTTCCACTCCTTCACGCTGGCGGCTTTCGTCGTCCACTACGTCGGCATCTCGCTGGTGGCCTACCAGCACGCGTAGTTCGTCCCCCGCCCCCAGGGCCACGGCCGCCGCGCCGTGGCCCTTAGTTGTTGACACCTTCAGTCTTTGGAAAGCCACTGCCATTTCATGGCGGCTCCCACTTCCTTCCACCCTCCACCGGTCAGCAGCAGCGCCCCACCACGGCCGATGCCGGAGAATGGCCGGCATGAGGCCCGCACGTTCCCCGCTCTCCCCCGCCGGCCGCCCTCAGCTGGGCCTGCGGGAACGCAAGAAGATCAAGACCCGGGAGGCGATCCGCGCCGCGACCTACGCGCTGATCCGGGAGCAGGGCTACGACGCCACGACGATCGACCAGATCGCCGACCGGGCCGAGGTGTCACCGTCGACCGTCTTCCGGTACTTCCCGACCAAGGAGGACATCGTCCTCGCGGACGAGTACGACCCGCTGATGCTGGAGGAGTTGCGCGCCCGGCCGGCGGGAGAGCCGTGGATGGACTCGGTGCGGCACGTGATGCACCAGGCCGTCGACGCGATGATGGCGGAGGACCCCGAGGTGGTGCGGGTGCGGGCGCACCTCGCGGTGCAGGTCCCCGCCGTCCGTTCCCGGATGGCCGAGAGCATGTCGGAGACCGGCCGCCTGCTCCGCGCGGCCCTCGCCGAGCGCTCCGGCCTGGCCGCGGACAGCCTCGAAGTGCGCGTCTACGCCACGGCCCTCGTCGGCGGCCTGATGGAGGTCACCATGTCCTGGGCGGAGAACGGCTTCCAGGACGACTTCCGCGCCCTGACGGACCGCGCCCTGGACGTCCTGGAGCACGGCCTGCCCACCGGAAAACCCTGAGGCCACGGCCCGCCGCCGTGACATCCTGACCGGGTGAACGGTCCCGAGATCCACGTCGAGTTCGCCCCCGAGCTGGCCCTGTTCGTCCAGCGGAAGCCGCACCGGACGCTCGTCACCGACGGCGTCTCGTCCCTCGGCCATGTCGTCGAGTCCCTCGGGGTACCGCTCACCGAGGTCGGCGCGCTGCTCGTGGACGGCCGCGAGGTCCCGCCCTCGCACGTCCCGCGGCCGGCCGAGCGGCTGGTCGTCCGGCCGGTGGCGCGCCCGCAGCGGGTGCCGGGCGCGCCCCTCCGCTTCCTCCTCGACGTCCACCTCGGCACGCTGGCCCGCCGGCTGCGGCTGCTCGGCGTGGACACGGCGTACGAGTCGGCGGACATCGGCGACCCGGCGCTCGCCGCCCGCTCGGCGGCCGAGAAGCGGGTCATGCTCAGCCGCGACCGGGGCCTGCTGCGCCGCCGGGAACTGTGGGCCGGCGCGTTCGTCTACAGCACCCGCCCCGACGACCAGCTCCACGACGTCCTCGACCGCTTCGCCCCCGACCTGCGCCCCTGGACCCGCTGCACCGCCTGCAACGGCCTGCTGAAGGAGGTCACCAAGGCGGAGGTCGCCGACCAGCTCAAGGGCGGCACCCAGCGCTCGTACGACGTCTTCGCCCAGTGCACGGCCTGCGGCCGCGCCTACTGGAAGGGCGCGCACCACGACCAGCTCGAAGCCATCGTGGAGCGCGCCCTGAAGGAGCGCTAACGCTTCTTCACATCGCCCTTCCCGCAGGCGATGCCGTCCTTGTTCCGGTCCAGGTGGTGGCGGTCGCGGCCGTGCACCTCGAGGCGGCCGTAGCCCTTGTCGAGCAGCCAGGCGCAGCGTTCGGCCCGGGGCATCTTCGGGAACGTCCACGGCACGCACTGGTTGATGCGGCCGTAGGCGTGGTCGCAGCCGTCGTAGCCCTCGGCCATCTTCACGCCCTGGTGGTGCTCGTGCGTGCCCCCCTGGGTGGTGCTCGGCCGGAGCTCGTCGGCGAAGGACTGCACGCGCGCCGCGGCGACCTGTCCCTCGGAGCCGACGCGCACCCACTTCGACACCGACGGCACGCCGTTCGCGTCGACCACCGACAGCATGTACCAGCCCGGCGGTGCCAGGTTCGGGTTGCTGGTCAGGCTGAGGTCGACGGTGTCGCCGTCGACGGTCATCGGCAGGTCGACGTAGCGCTGGTTCGGGTCGGAGGAGTGGGTGACGGCGGCCGGGCGGATCAGGGACGCCTTCACGACCGGCTTGTCCACGGTGATGCG
The DNA here is from genome assembly GCF_040609555.1 of Streptomyces sp. NPDC004658. NCBI lineage: Bacteria > Bacillati > Actinomycetota > Actinomycetes > Kitasatosporales > Streptomycetaceae > Streptomyces > Streptomyces sp. NPDC004658. The sequence goes on along the minus strand of NZ_JBEXKG010000034.1, from coordinate 48,471 downwards.
CTGGGAGGTGCCGTACGTCCAGCGGGTGCTCGCGAGCGAGGTGATCCGCGGCCGGGCGCCCTTGAACAGGTACGGCGGCTCGTAGATCGACACGCGCTGGTCGAAGGAGCCGTCACCGGGGTTGTTGCCGACGCTGAGCACCCGGCCGTCCGGCAGCAGCGTGGAGGAGGAGTGGTAGGTCCGCGGCACCGGGTCGGTGGCCAGGCCCGCCCGGAAGGTGTTGGTCGCCGGGTCGTACAGGGAGGCCTCGAAGACGGGGTCCTCCCGGTAGGTGTGCAGGGCGCCACCGGTCTCCAGGACCGTGCCGTCGGGCAGGATCACGGCGGAGACGTACACCTTGCCCTGGCCGCCGGTCTGCGGGCTGCCGTCGGCGTAGTGGCCCTGCGGCAGGTCGGGGCCGGGCACGTACTGCGGTGAGGCGGCCTTCATGTCGATCAGGTCGGTCAGCCGGTGGGCGTCCGGGGAGACGGTGTGGTTGCCCCCGCCCATGGTGAGGACCTTCTGGTCCTGGGCGGGCGGCAGCAGCACCGACATGGACTGGTCGCGCTCGTCCTTCCTGCGCAGCCCGGGCACCTCGCTGATCGTCCCGGCGTCGTAGTCGTAGACGGAGGCGCCGGTGCCGGGCAGGCCGCCTCCGAAGACATGGCTGCCGGTGTAGAAGAGGCGGCCGTCCTGGAGCAGGATCATCGACGGGTACAGCCCCCAGAAGGACCAGGCCTGCCTGGCCTCGCCCATCGGCAGCCACTGGTTCCGGGCGTAGGAGAAGTGCTCGTTGACGACCGTGCCGGCGGAGTCCTCGCCGAGACCGCCGAGCGCGATGACGTCACCGTTGCCCATCGCGGTCGCCGACGGGTACCAGTGCCCGGCCAGCATGTCGTTGACCTTGACGTACCTGTTCTGCGCCGGGTCGAAGACATAGCTCGTCCGCAGGCCCTTGTAGCCGACGCTGCCGTCCGGTGCGGCGTAGTCCTTGTTGCCGCCGACCACCAGCACCCGGCCGTCCGGAAGCTGGACGTGCCCGGCGCAGAAGAAGTCCTCCGGGGTCGGGATGTCGGTGTACGAGCCGGTCGCCGGGTCGAACAGGGTGGTCTTGAAGGTGCCGGCGGCGAACGCGTTCCGGTCGTTGCCGGAGCCGGCGATCAGCAGCACCTTGCCGGTGTGCAGCAGCACCGAGTGGATGGCCCGCACCGGGGAGTTGACGGACTGTACGGTCCACTTGCCCCGGCACTCCGGTCCGGTGCCGCCGGCCGCGCAGGGGTCGGGCGCGGAGGGCACGGTGGCGTCGGTCATCGCGTAGTCGTCGGTGGTGAGGGTGCCCACGCCGTACAGCGCGCCGCCCCAGGTGATCTGGTCGGTGTTCGGCGGGATGAGCGGGGTGCGCACCTCGGTGCGGGTCCAGCCGGCCGACTGGGGCAGGGTCTTGAGGTCGGTCCAGTACACCCAGCCCTGGGCGGTGTCGTGCCGGAACAGGGTGAACGCCACGTCCGGGGTGCTCGACCTGTACCAGAACGACAGGTCGTACTGGTGGTCGGGCGTGACCTGCGGGGCGCAGGAGTTCTCCAGCATCATCGTCTTGCGGTCGCCGTCGGCGCGCCGGGTGAGCTGGACGCGGACGGCGCGGCTGCCGCTGTGGGCGTCGTCGGTGACGGCGAAGGAGAAGTCGTTGTTCCCCCAGCCCGACTTCTCGAAGCACTGCGGGAACTGGGACGGCCCGTCGAGCACCTCCAGGCCGGGGTTCCTCACCAGGTTGCTCGCCGCGGTGGCGTGCTGCGTACCGAGCGGGCCGAGGCCGAGCGCGGCGGTGAACAGCAGCAGCGCGGTCAGCAGCAGACGGGTGCGGGTCGGCCGGGCTCCGCCCGGTCTCGGCGGGCGGTAGGGCATGCCCGGGCGGTACCGCATGACGGTGTACGGCAAAGAGATCCCCCCTCTGTCGGTGACGGGTCCTCCGGATCAGCCCGCGCGGCCGATGCGGAGGATGTCGATCCGGCCGCCGCCCTCGCCGAAGGTGGCGACCGGCGTGCCGTGCGCGAACAGGGCGCGCAGGGTCGGCAGATGCTCGCGCTCGCCGCGCAGGGCGGGTGTGGACACCACGTAGTCGATGTCCTTCCAGCCGTGCGGCAGGGTCTTGGTGACCGCCGGGTCCTGGTCCAGCTTGTAGTGCCAGATGACGCCGGTGCCGGGCCGGTATCCGGCGTCGACGGCGTCCAGCCAGAGCACGCCGTCGGTGACCAGGCGGACCTCGGCGCGGTCGCCGGTGTCCGTCTCGCGCAGCCAGCGGGCGGCGTCTCGGTAGACGCGGTTGTCGTCGGCGGTGGTGGCGAGCCGGTCCTGGTGGTACCAGGCGGGGCCGGCGGCCGCCGCGGCGGCGAGGAGCGCGGCGAGGGCGGCGGTGGACCGCAGCCGGGGCCGCCCGGGCAGCCGCTCGATCAGGACCTGGACGAGCCCGGCGAGGGTCAGCGCGAGGAAGGGCAGCAGCTGCGCGACGTACATCTGCGGCAGATAGCCGCCGGGCCGGAGCGCGACCAGGGCGAGCACCAGCACGCCGAGGGCGGCGGGCCGCAGCCGCCGTACCGGCAGCGCGCACAGCGCGGCGATCCCCCCGCCGATCAGCAGGTACGGGTCGCGGGCGAGCCAGTCCGCGAACAGCCGGTGGGCGTCGGTGCCGGCCTGGAAGGCGGAGCCGCTGCCCGCGCGCCCGCCGAGCTGGAATTCAAGGGTGCCGAGCAGCGAGACATGGCCGGCGCCGGGCAGCAGTTCGCCCTTGAGCAGGGCGTACAGCGGATAGAACAGCCCGGTCAGCACGAAGCCGGAGAGGAAGCCGGCCAGGGAGAACTTGCGGGTGCTGGGGTGACTGCCCTGCCACATCGCCACCAGCAGCACCGGCAGCAGCACGCCGATGGTCTCCTTGGAGAGCACCGCGACCGCGAAACAGACGCCGGCCGCCACGTGGTGCCACAGGTGGCGGCGCGGCGAGAGGGCGAAGGCGAACGCGGCCAGCGCCCACAGGACGGCGAAGTTGTCCAGGTAGATCTGCCGGTTCAGGACGACCGCGAGCGGCGACAGCGCGTACAGCAGGGCGGCGCCCGCGGCGGTGGGCCGGGCGAGGCCGAGGCGGCGGCCGACGACGTGGACGAGGACGCAGGTGACGGCGGCCACCGGGAGCATGGCGATCCGGCCCTGCGCGAACGTGGGCACGTCGGGCAGGAGCAGGCCGGGCAGCCAGGAGACGCCCGAGAGTTGTATCCAGCCGAGCGGCGGATGGTCGTACCAGTAGGTGTAGTGCGCGAGTCCCCCGTGCCGGACGGCCCAGGCCTGCGCGAGATAGGTGCCCTCGTCGTCGTTGGGGAACGGGTATTTCCCGATTCCCCGCGCGCGCAGTACGAGAGCGATGATGATTACCGGAGCAACCCAGAAATAATCCGGCCGAAACAATGTGCGACGCACCGCCGGCCGATCGTCCTGCGAATTCTCCGCCTCCGGCCGGAGAACAACGGCAGTCCCCATACGGAATCCCCCACCCCCACTTATGGCCCGACTCGACCCAGGGACCTCCCCCTCGAACCCCCTGGAAATCGGGCAGGCCGCAGCATCATGGCACAGGTCGACCCCCCACATGAGAGGAACCTGAGATTCCGCTCGTGCACCGGTGCCGCATTGCCGGGGAATTGGTGAACCTGCTAGCTTCGCTGGAAAGCGCGCCGCGATCGTTTTCCGATCACGCGGGAAATCACCCCGGAAGACCCGGGGGAAGTGGGCCCGGGGGGAACCGGGGGGTTGAGAGGGGCCCGCGATCGCGTTCCGCCGCGCGCGCACAAGGAAGACCAGGGAACCAAGGGGGGAATTCGTGGTCTCCGCTGTCCTGTTCATCGATTCCGTCGTCCTGATGGTCGCCGCCGGCGTCACGCTGTGGTGGATGCTCCATGCCTGGCGCACCCCGGAGACACTCGAGTCCACGGCGTTCGCCGAGCCCGACGGCAAGCCCGGCCTGTCCTTCTCGCTGCTGGTCCCGGCCCGGCACGAGGAGGCCGTCCTGCGGCACACCGTCGAGCAGATGCTGCGCATCGACCACCCGTCCTACGAGATCCTGGTGATCGTCGGCCACGACGACCCGGGCACCGCCGCCATCGCCGGGCAACTCGCCCGGGAGCACCCGGACAAGGTCCGCACGGTCGTCGACACCCACGAGGTGAAGAACAAGCCGCGCGCCCTCAACACCGCGCTGCCGCACGCCCGTGGCCAGGTCATCGGGGTCTTCGACGCCGAGGACGTCGTCCACCCCGAGCTGCTGGAACACGTCGACTTCGCCTTCCGGCGCGAGAACGCCGACGTCGTCCAGGGCGGCGTCCAGCTGATCAACTACGAAAGCAGCTGGTACAGCCTGCGCAACTGCCTGGAGTACTTCTTCTGGTTCCGCAGCCGGCTGCACCTGCACGCCCGCAAGGGCTTCATCCCGCTCGGCGGCAACACCGTCTTCGTCCGCTCCGCACTGCTGCGGGCCACCGGCGGCTGGGACGGCGACTGCCTCGCCGAGGACTGCGACCTGGGGGTCCGGCTGTCCAGCGGCGGCGCCAAGGTCGTCGTCGCCTACCACTCCGCGCTCGTCACCCGCGAGGAGACACCCGACTCCCTCAAGGGCCTCTACAAGCAGCGCACCCGCTGGAACCAGGGCTTCCTCCAGGTGCTGCGCAAGGGCGAGTGGCGCCGGCTGCCCGGCGTCGGCCAGCGGCTGCTCGCCCGCTACACGCTGAGCACCCCGTTCGTGCAGGCCGCGACCGGCGTGATGATCCCGCTCGGCATCCTCGCCGCCCTGATCGGCGGCGTACCGCTGCCGTTCTCGCTGTTCGCCTGGCTGCCCATGATCCCGATGGCCGCGATGGTCGTCTTCGAGGCCGTCGCACTGCACGACTTCGGCAAGGAGTACGGGTTCCGCATCGGCGTCCTGCACTACGTCAAGCTCATCGCCGGCGGGCCGGTGTACGCGGTCGTCCTGGCCGCCGCCGCGCTGCGCGCCGTCTGGCGCGAGTACACCGGGCGGCACGACTGGGAGCTGACCTCCCACGTCGGCGCCCACCTGCCCGTGCAGAGCCCCCAGCCCCAGGAGGCCCGGTGACGGCGCTGCCCGCCGACGTCTCGGTCGTCGTCCCGGCCTCCGCCGAAGCCGGCACCCTCCCCGCGCTGCTCACCCGCATCGCCGCCGCCGTCCCGGACGGCGTCCGCGTCGAGGTGGTCTTCACCGGCGACTCCCCCGACCACACCGGCGAGGCGATCGAGAAGGAGGCGGCGGTCGTGGAGGGCCTCGGCCGTGCCACGGCCCCCTGGATCGTCGTCGTCGACGCCGGCCTGCGGCACCCGCCGGAGCTGATCTTCGAGCTGGTCGCGCGGGGTGAGTCGGCCGGCGCGGAGCTGGTCGTGGCCGGCCGTCACGCCGCCGGCGGCGGCTACCGCACACTGGTCTCCGGCTCCTCCGCCCTGCTGGCCAAGTCCCTGTTCCCGCGCGCCCTGAGCGGGCTCAGCGACCCGATGAGCGGCTTCTTCGCCATCCGCCGTACGGCGGTGGACCGGGCCGCCGCCGAGGACGAGGGCCTCCCGCCGCTGAGCCACAGGACCCTGCTGGAGCTGGCCGTACGGTGCCGGCCGCGCGGGATCGCCGAGGTGCCGCGCGCCGTCGGCGAGCGGCACGCGGGCACGTCCGGGTCCCCGGCGAAGCAGGGCATGCGCTTCCTGCGCCGGCTGATCGTCCTGCGCACCGCCGACCCGCGGGCCCGCGCGGTCGTCTTCGGGCTGGTCGGCCTGTCCGGCTTCGTGCCCAACCTCGCCCTGCTGTGGCTGCTGACCGTCGCGGGGCCCGGACTGCCGTACGCGGTCGCCGAGATCGTCGCGAACCAGGCCGGGCTGCTGTGGAACTTCGCCCTGATCGACTCCGTCGTCTACCGCGACCAGCGGCGCCCTCACCGGCGCGCGGTCCGGCTGCTCACCTTCGCGGCCGTCGGCAACGCCGACCTGGTGGCCCGGATCCCGCTCGCCGCCCTGCTCATCGCGGGTGCGGGCATGACGCCGCTGCCCGCCACCGCGCTCAGCATGGCGATCGTCTTCACGGCCCGCTTCCTGGTCGTGGACCGCTGGCTGTACCGCCGGCTGCGGGTGCGGACCCCGGCTCCCGCGGCCGTACCGGCCGGCCCGGTCGCGGCGGAGCCGGTACCGGACCCGGTGCCGGACCCGCTGGGCTGACCGCCGGGCCGTTCAGGAAGCCGTCAGCTTCGCCCGCAAGGCGTCCGGCTCCGTCACCGGCAGGTCGCACACGAAGCCGCGGCAGACGTACGCGGTCGGCGCGCCGTCGATGAGGGTGCGGCCGGCGAGCAGCGGGAACTCGTCGCTGTCCGGGGTGCCGCAGGCGACGACGGCACCCGGGGCGGTGCTCAGCAGCGCCGTACGGTGCAGGGCCGCCGTCCGCTCGTCGTCCGCCGGCCCGACGACCGCCACCTCGCGCGGCCCGTCGAGCAGCGCCTCGGCGACGGCCAGCCCCCATCCGATGAACCGGGGCACCCGCGGCCCGAGCGTCTTCACGACCCCCAACGCCCGCTCGGCGGCGGCCCGGTGCGGCTCGGAGCCGGTGTGGGCGGCATAGCTCAGCAGCGCGCCGGCAGCGGCGGTCCAGCCGGACGGGGCGGCGTTGTCGGTGGGGTCCTGGGGCCGGCGGATGAGCTGCTCGGCGTCGGACGCGGTGTCGTACAGGGCGCCGGTCTCGGTGTCGGTGAAGCGGGCGAGGACGTGGTCGAGCAGCAGTCCGGCGAAGTCGAGCCAGACGCCCTCGCCGGTCACGGAGGCCAGCGCGAGGAAGCCCTCGGCGACGTCGGCGTAGTCCTCCAGCACGCCCGCGTTGGGGCCGACCCGGCCGTCCTTGCTGGTGCGGGCGAGCCGGCCGTGTTCGTCCAGGTGGACGCGGACCAGCAGATCGGCGGCGGCGACGGCGGCCTCGGTGAGGTCCGGCCGGCCGAAGCAGGCGCCGGTCTCGGCGAGCGCGGCGATGGCGAGACCGTTCCAGGCGGCGACGACCTTGTCGTCCCGGCCGGGTGCGGGGCGCCGCGCCCGGGCGGCGAGGAGCCGGTCCTTGACGGACGCGATCTTCTCGGCGTCGAAAACGCCCTCCGTCTGCGGGAGTTGCAGGACGGACTGGCCGTGCTCGAAGGTGCCCTCGTCGGTCACGCCGAAGTACTGGGCGGCGAGATCGGCGTCGTCGCCGAGGACCTCGCGCAGCTGATCGGGCCGCCAGACGTAGTACGCCCCCTCGACGTGCCGTCCGCTGCCGTCGTCGCTGTCGGCGTCGAGGGCCGAGGCGAACCCGCCCTCGTCGGTGCGCAGGTCGCGGAGCAGGAACTGGGCGGTGTCCAGGGCGACCCGCCGGGCGAGATCCGAGCCGGTGGCCCGCCACAGGTGGGTGTACACCCGGCACAGCAGGGCGTTGTCGTACAGCATCTTCTCGAAGTGCGGCACGACCCAGTCGCGGTCCACGGAGTACCGGGCGAACCCGCCGCCGAGCTGGTCGTAGAGGCCGCCCCGGGCCATCCGCTCGCACGTGTCCTGGACCATCTGGAGGGCGCCCTCGGCACCGGTGCGGGCGTGGTGGCGCAGCAGGAACTCCAGCACCATGGACGGCGGGAACTTGGGCGCGCCGCCGAATCCGCCGCGCTGCGGGTCGTACTCGCGGGTGAGCCCGAGCAGGGCCTGCGCGAGTTCCTGCTCCCCGGGGGCCTCGGCGGCCTGCCGGACGATCTCCCGCTGGGCGAGATCGCGGACGATCTTCCCGGCGACCTCGGCGACCTCGTCGTGGCGGGTGGTCCAGGCCTGCTGGACGCCCTCCAGCACCTGCCGGAAGGAGGGCATGCCGTGCCGGGGCGCGGGCGGGAAGTAGGTGCCGAAGTAGAACGGCTCCGCGTCCGGGGTCAGGAACACGGTCATGGGCCAGCCGCCGTGCCCGGTGGCCGCCTGGACGGCCTCCATGTAGACGGCGTCCACGTCCGGCCGCTCCTCGCGGTCGACCTTGATGCTGACGAAGTGCTCGTTGAGGTAGTCGGCGGTGGCCTGGTCCTCGAAGGACTCGTGGGCCATCACATGGCACCAGTGGCAGCTGCTGTACCCGACGCTCAGCAGGACGGGCCTGCCGGTCCTGCGGGCCTCGTCGAAGGCTTCGCCGGACCACGGCCACCAGTCGACGGGGTTGTCCGCGTGCTGGAGGAGATACGGGGACGTCTCATGGGCCAGTCGATTCGGCATGACCCCATCCTGCCGCAGCAATCCCCGAGGGGGGCGTCAGGCCCGGACGGTGAACTCCGGTTTCGCCTGCCGGGGGCGGCGGGAGTCGACACGAAACCCTCACCACCCCCGCTGATCGCCACCTCCTCGCCATCGCGCCCCGCCCGAAGGACACTCATAGGCAACGGAGTTGCCGCCGGAGGGGGACGGGACATGCGGGACGGTCATCGGGCGGAGGCCGAGCGGCTGCTGGTGCGGGCCGTGGAGGAGGAGGTACGGCGTTCGGGCGGGCGGATCGACGGTCAGCTGCTGCTGTCGCGGGCGCGCGGCGCGCTGGACGCGATGGCGGGAGCGGCCGGCGAGGAGTACGAGGCCTACACGCGCGCACTGGACGAGGCGGAGGCCGGCCGGCTGACCTTCGGCCAGCGGTACGCGCGCGAAGGCGCCGGGACGGCCCTGCTCGTCGCGGCGGTCGCCGCCGTCGCCGCCGCCGTGGCCGACCTGACCCTCGGCACCGGTACCGGCACGGCCCTCGGCGCGGGCGTCACCGCGGCGGCGGTGGGCGCCGCGGCGACGGTGGTGAAGGTGGCCGGTGCGCATCTGCCCGCCGCCCACCACCGCGCGGGGGCGGCAGGCCAGCCCGGTGGCCCGGAGCAGCTGCGGTTGCAGTGGCTGACCGCGCTGGAGGTGCGGGGCATCCGCCCGTTCCTCGACCAGCAGCGGGTGCTCAGCGCCTCCACCGGCGCCAAGAAGAAGGGCGGCGGCCCGGCGCTGCGCGGGGCGGACAAGAGCGCGGCGGCCCGCAGGCGTTCGGTGCTGGAGCAGTCCTTCGGGCAGCTCCCGGACGCCGACGGCCCGTTCGCGGGACGCCGGGCGGAGCTGGGGCGGATCAGACAGTGGGCGCAGGCGGCGCGTGCGGCCACCGAGACCCGGCCGACGCTGGTGGTGCTGCACGGCGAGCCCGGCTCGGGCCGGACCGCGCTCGCGGTGCGCGCGGCGCACGAGCTGCGGGACCACTTCCGGGGCGCGGTGGTGGTGGACCTGCGCGGCGACAGCCGGGGGGAGGCGCCGCTGTCCACCCGGGACGCCCTGCTGCACCTGCTCAACCGGCTGGGCGCGCCCCGGGAACAGCTGCTGTTCCGGGAGCGGTCCTCCCCCGACCAGCAGGTCAAGCGGCTCGCCGAGCTGTACCACCGGCATCTGACCGGCCTGCCGGTGACGATCGTGCTGGACGACGCCTCGGACCCGGAGCAGGTGCGCGCCCTGGTGCCGGAGCGGTCCGACAGCCTGGTGCTGGTCACCAGCCGTGCGCCCCTCGACCTGCCCGCGGAGCTGGGGGCCTGGGTGCACGAGCTGCCGGTGCGGGCGCTGGACGCGGCGGGCGCCGAGGAGGTGCTGAGCGCGGCGGCGCAGGACGCGTCGGGGCCGTACGACGCCGACGCCGCCGACCGGGTCCGCGAGCTGTGCGGCGGGCTGCCGCTGGCGCTGCGGATCGCGGGCTCGGCGCTGGGCCCGCGCTCACCCCGGCAGCTGGCCGCGGACCTGGGCGCGTACGGCCCGGTGGAGCCGGTGGAGCGGGCGCTGTGGCTGCGCTACACCGACCAGCCGGAACCCACCCGCCGGCTGCTGAGGAGGCTGGCGTTGGCGGGCCGGGCCTCGCTGGGCGCGGCGGCGGCGGCCTCGCTGCTGGCCACCGACGAGGCCGAGGCGACGCGGCATCTGGTGGCGCTCGCGCGGGCGGGCCTGATCGACCACGTACGCGGCAGCCGGTACCGGCTGCACGACCTGGTGCGGGCCTTCGCGCACGCCCGGCTGCTGGACGAGGAGGACCCGGCCGAGCGGGCGGCGGCGCAGGAGCGGCTGATCGTGAACTACGCGGAGCTGGCGGACTCGGTGCTGCGCCTGGTCGACGGGAACATGTCGACGCGGTCGAACCAGTTCGGCTCGCACGGCTTCCCCTCGCTCGACGAGGCGCTGCGCTGGCTCGACGACGAGTCCAGCTTCATCACGGCGGCCCTGCGGCACGCGGAGGGCGTGAACCAGGCGGCCGTGCTGAACCTGCTCGGCGCGCTGTGCGACTACTGCCTGCTGCGCGGCGACCTGTACCGGCTCGGCGAGATCAGCGAGCTGGCGCAGTCGGTGGACCAGGGGCTGCTGGTGCGCTCGGTGCAGTGGCGTACCGGCATCGCGGCCCGGCAGCTGGGCGAGCTGGACAAGGCGCGGACCACGCTGACCTCGGTCGTGGACCTGTACCGGGAGGCCCAGCATGAGGCGGGGGCGGCCCGCGCGCTGACCTCGCTCGGGATCACCCTGCACCACCAGGGCAACCTCACCGAGGCGGCGGCCAGGCTCCAGGAGGCCCTGGACCTCCAGGCGGCGCCGGAGCTGGCGACGGACCGGGCGTGGACCATGCACGCGCTGGCGGCCGTCCAGCGGGACCGGGCCCGGCTGGCGGAGGCGCTGGACCTGCTCACCCGCTCCCTGGTGCTGCACCGCGAGGGCGGCTCGGTGCACGGGGAGGCCTGGGCGCACTTCCAGCTGGGCCAGCTGGCCCTGCGGCTGGGGGACGTCCCGCGCGCGGAGACAGAGTTGCGGGCGGCCCTGGAGCGGTACGGCAGGACGCAGGACGCCCGCGGCGAGGCGTGGGCGCTGACCCAGCTGGCCCGGGCCCGGCTGGTGGCCGGTGACGCGTCCGCGGCCGTGGAGAGCCTGCGCCGGGCGGTGCCCCGGCACCGGGAGAACGAGGACGCGCGCGGCGAGGCGTGGACGCTGTACTACCTGGGGCAGGCGCTGGAGGAGACCGGCGAGCTGGACCAGGCGGTGCGCGAACTGGAGCGGTCGCGGACGATGTTCTCCCGGATACGGGACGTGTACGGCCTGGCCTGCGCCCGGCACCATTCGGCGCGCGCGACCCGGGACCAGCGGGCCGCGCAGACCGGCTCGCTGCGCAACTCCGGGTTCGCCCGTCAGCTCCTGGTGGACGCGCGCGCCGACTTCCAGCGGATCGGCGTCGCCCACGGCGAGGCCTGGACCTGCCTGGAGCTGGCGGTCGTCGACGCGGGCAACGCGCGGACGCAGCAGGCGCTGGCGCTGTGCGACGAGGCGATCACCCTGTTCACGTCCTACGGCGACCGGCGCGGCGAGGACTGGGCCCGCTTCCTGCGCTGCACCCTGCTGCCGTACGCGGCGCCGGGCGGGGTGGAGGTGGGCACGGCCGTCGCCCAGGAGGAGCTGGCCCAGCTGGCCCGCGCCGCGCATCCGCTGCGGGACGAGAAGCTGGAGGACTACGTCCCGGCGTACGCCCTGCTGCTGGAGCGCGGTGTCCAGCTGGAGGCCGGCTGGCAGGCCTGGCGGCTGCGCATGACTCCGGACCGCCACGCCCGGGAGGTGATGGGGGTGGCGGTACCAGCGGGACGCTGACCCCGGCGGGTCAGCGCTGCGGGGCCGCGGGGTCGGCCTGTTCCCGGGCCTTCTCCGCGTCGGCGTCCGGGGACTCCTTGAAGTCGACCTTCTGCATATGCTTGTTCATCGACTTCATCAGTCCCCACACGGCCACGGCCATCACCGCGAAGACGATGAAGCCGAGGACGCCGGGGGTGACCTTGTTCTCGTCCACCTCCTTGGCGAGGGGGACGAGGTGCGTCACTGCCAGGCTCACGCTTGCGCTCATGTCAGGCATTGTCCCGGATGCCCGCGAAGAGGTCGTCCTCGGGGAGGGAGGTATCGACGAGGGACTTCGCCAGCTCGTACTCCTCCGTCGGCCAGACCTCCTTCTGGAGCTCCAGCGGCACCTTGAACCAGCCGCCGTCCGGGTCGATCTGCGTGGCGTGGGCGATCAGCGCCTTGTCGCGGATCTCGAAGAAGTCCGCGCACGGGATGTGCGTGGTCAGGGTGCGCTCGGTGCGCTCCATCTCGTTCCACCGCTTGAGCCACTCCCCGTAGGGCGACTCCAGGCCGCGGTCGAGCATGGCCTGGTGCAGGGCCTCGGTGCGGGGGCGGTTGAAGCCCTGGTTGTAGTAGAGCTTCAGCGGCTGGTAGGCGGGGCCGAACTCGTCCTCGGGGTACTTCTCGGTGTCCGCCGCGCCCTCGAACGCCACCATGGAGATCTTGTGGGTCATGATGTGGTCGGGGTGCGGGTAGCCGCCGTTCTCGTCGTAGGTGGTGATCACCTGCGGGCGGAAGGAGCGGATCTGCTTCACCAGCTCACCGGCCGCCTTGTCGACGTCCTCCAGGGCGAAGCAGCCCTCGGGCAGCGGCGGCAGCGGGTCGCCCTCCGGCAGCCCGGAGTCGACGAAGCCGAGCCACTCCTGCTTGACGCCGAGGATCTCCCGGGCCTCGTCCATCTCCTTGCGGCGGACCTCGTGGATGTGCTCCTCGATGTAGGTGTCGCCCTGGAGCTTCGGATTGAGGATGGACCCGCGCTCTCCGCCGGTGCAGGTCACCACCAGCACGTCCACCCCCTCGGACACGTACTTCGCCATGGTGGCCGCGCCCTTGCTCGACTCGTCGTCGGGGTGCGCGTGAACGGCCATCAGTCGCAGCTGGTCAGTCAAGACTCAATCCTCGGTAAGTCGGCGCCCCGTGTCTGCGGCGCTGTCGGCGGCTTCTATAGTGACCGAATCGGGGGGCGAATAATTCCGCGGAGAGGACGATCATGAGTACCGCGAGCACGCGGCTGCCCGAGGGCCGCTACGGCCGTTCCTCGGATCAGCGCGCCGACCGCAAGCTCAGGATCGCCGGCTCGGTGCTGGGCGCGGTCCTGCTCGCACTGGTCGGCTTCTTCTTCTACCATTACGTCGCCCAGAACGAGATCAGCGCCGAGGTCATCACCTTCCAGGCGTCCGACGACGCGGTCAAGGTGCACCTGGAGGTCCGCAAGGACGCCGGCGCGTCCGGCTACTGCACCCTGCGCTCGCAGTCGGCCGACGGCGCGGAGGTGGGCCGGGCCGACTTCCGCTTCTCCGGGTCGTCCACACGGATCGACAAGGTCGTCACGCTCCGTACGACGGCCCAGGGGACGACGGCCGAGCTGCTGGGCTGCCACGCCGACTGATCCGCGCCGGACACGCGCGGGCACCCTCCGGGTTCACCCGGAATGCGTAGGCCCTGACCTGCGTTGATGTGATTCTGATGGCTTATGTCCTCCCCCTTCCGGCGTTGAATTGTTAGGCTCGTGGTTTCGCCCATCCATGAGGGAACATTCTTCTGGGTAGGGCGATGCTTTGTATTCCCAGTACCGACGAGGAGCACCCTGTGACCCAGACCAGCGAGAACGTCACCTGGCTGACCCAGGAGGCGTACAACAAGCTCAAGGACGAGCTTGAGTACCTTACTGGTCCTGCGCGCACGGAGATCGCCGCCAAGATCGCGGCCGCGCGCGAGGAGGGCGACCTGCGCGAGAACGGCGGGTACCACGCGGCCAAGGAGGAGCAGGGCAAGCAGGAGCTGCGTGTGCGCCAGCTGACCCAGCTCCTCGAGAACGCCAAGGTCGGCGAGCCGCCGGCCGCGGACGGTGCCGTCGCGCCCGGCATGGTCGTCACGATCGCCTTCGACGGTGACGAGGACGACACGCTGACGTTCCTGCTCGCCTCGCGCGAGTACGCGAGCGCCGACATCGAGACCTACTCGCCGCAGTCCCCGCTGGGCGCGGGCGTCATCGGCCACAAGGTCGGCGAGGACGCGGAGTACGAGCTGCCGAACGGCAAGAAGGCCTCGGTCCGGATCCTGAAGGCCGAGCCGTACACGGGCTGAGTCCGGCCCCCTGACCGGCTTCGGGCCCCCGGCGCCCTGAGGGCGCGCCGGGGGCCTTGTCATGCTTCGGGCCGTCGCGCGGGCCCGGTGGCCGCCGCCGTGCTGCCGTCAGGCGGTCGCGGAGCGGTACTTGCGCACCGCGAGGGTGCGGAAGACCGCGATGATCACGACCGACCAGATCAGCGAGGCCAGGACCGGGTGCTGCATGGGCCAGGCGTCGGGCGTCCGGAAGCCCGGGGGCAGGTTGCCGAACAGCTCGCGGCAGGCCTGCACCGTGGCGCTGAAGGGGTTCCACTCGGCGATGTGCCGCAGGAAGACCGGCATCTGGTTCGCGTCCACGAACGCGTTCGATATGAACGTCAGCGGGAACAGCCAGATCAGCCCGCCCGAGGTCGCCGCCTCCGGGGTGCGCACGGACAGGCCGATGAGCGCGCCGATCCACGAGAAGGCGTATCCGAGCAGCAGGAACAGGCCGAATCCGGCGAGCACCTTGCCGAAGTTCTCGTGCGTGCGCCAGCCGACCAGCACGGCGACGACCGCGAGGACGAGCAGGGTCAGCGCCGTCTGGACCAGGTCGGCGAGGGTGCGCCCGGTCAGGACCGCGCCGCGCGCCATGGGCAGGGAGCGGAACCGGTCGATGAGGCCCTTGTGCATGTCGTCGGCGATGCCCGCGCCGGCGCCCGCCGTGGCGAACGTGACGGTCTGGGCGAAGATGCCGGCCATCAGGAACTCGCGGTAGGCCTGGGTGGAGTCGGACGAGCCGACCCGGATGGAGCCGCCGAACACATAGGTGAACAGCACCACGAACATGATGGGCTGGATCAGCCCGAAGATCAGCATCTCGGGAATCCGGCCCATGCGGATCAGGTTCCGGCGGGCTACGACCAGTGAGTCCCGGACGGATCTGCTCACGGGGTTGCCGGGCGCCGTGACGGGCGCGGTCTCGGTGACGGCACTCATTTCACGGCCTCCTTGCCGTTCCGCTGCTCCTCCTGGTCGGCGCTCTGCGCCGCATGTCCGGTCAGGGACAGGAAGACGTCGTCGAGGGTGGGGCGGCGCAGACCGACGTCGTCCATCTCGATCCCGCGCGAGTCCAGCTCGCGGATGACCTCGGCGAGCAGCTTGGCGCCGCCGGTGACGGGCACCGTGAGCTTGCGGGTGTGCTCCTCGACCGTGGTCTCGCCCTTGCCGAAGCCGCGCAGCACCTCCGCGGCGGCGGCGATCTCGTCCCGCTCGTGCACCACGACCTCGACGCGCTCGCCTCCGGTACGGGCCTTGAGCTGGTCGGAGGTGCCCTGGGCGATGACCCGGCCGTGGTCGACGACCGCGATGTCGTGGGCCAGGTGGTCGGCCTCCTCCAGATACTGCGTGGTGAGCAGCAGCGTCGTACCGCCCGAGACGAGCCGTTTGATGACCTCCCACAGCTGCTGGCGGTTGCGCGGGTCGAGGCCCGTCGTCGGTTCGTCCATGAACATCACCGGCGGCGAGACCACCAGGGCCGCGGCGAGGTCCAGCCGGCGGCGCATGCCTCCGGAGTACGTCTTGGCGGGGCGGTCGGCGGCGTCGGAGAGGTGGAACTGCTCCAGCAGCTCCGCCGCGCGCGCCTTGGCCGCCTTCGCCCTCATCTGGTACAGCTGCCCGACCATCTGCAGGTTCTCCCGGCCGGTCAGGTACTCGTCGACCGCCGCGAACTGGCCGGACAGGCCTATGGAGCGGCGCACGGCGTCGGGGTGCCGCAGCACGTCCACGCCGGCGACCACCGCCTTGCCGCTGTCGGGGCGCAGCAGGGTCGTCAGACAGCGGACGGCCGTCGTCTTGCCGGCGCCGTTCGGCCCGAGGAGGCCGAGGACCGTGCCCTCGGGCACGTCGAGGTCGACGCCGTCCAGTGCCCTTACGTCGCCGAAGGTCTTCACCAGGCCTTCGGCATAGATGGCACCTGGCATATGTGTCTCCACGTCGTCGGGGATTTCGGGGACGGATTCTTCGCAAAGGCTAGGTATGTTCGCCCGGCCGCGCCCGCGGTTTTCGCGGACGCGCACGCCGGTGTGCGCGGACGCCGGCGCCCGTCCGGGCAGGCCGGCCGGCGAGCACACGACACACCATAACGCGATGTATCGCGTCCCTCAAGAGGCTTCAGCCGAACGGGTGACGGCCGTGCCCGGCCGGGGCGGATCAGGCCATGACGGTGTAGCCGCCGTCCCGCAGGGCCCGGCCGACCTCGGCGCAGTGCGCCGGGCCCTTCGTCTCCAGGTGCAGCTCCACCTCGGCCTCCGTGAGCCCGAGCCGGGGACCGGTCCGGACGTGACTGACGTCGAGGACGTTGGCGTCGACCGCCGACAGCACCCCGAGCAGCGTGGCGAGCGCGCCCGGACGGTCCGTCAGCCGCAGCCGGACGGCCAGGTAGCGGCCCTGCGCGGCCATGCCGTGCCGCAGCACCCGCTGCATGAGCACCGGGTCGACGTTGCCGCCGGAGAGCACCGCGACGACCGGACCCTCGAAGGCGTCCGGCGCGGCCAGCAGCGCCGCCACCGGGCTCGCCCCGGCCGGCTCCACGACCAGCTTGGCCCGCTCCAGGCAGAGCAGCAGTGCCGCCGACAGCTGGTCCTCGCTGACCGTGCGCACCTCGTCGACCAGCTCGCCGACGATCCCGAACGGCACCGCGCCGGGCCGCCCCACCTTGATGCCGTCGGCCATCGTCGCCGGGTTCAGCAGCGACATCGGGCGCCCGGCCGCCAGCGAGGGCGGATAACAGGCGGCCCCTTCCGCCTGCACACCGACGATCCGCACGTCCGGCCGCAGCGCCTTCACCCCCACCGCGATGCCCGCCGCGAGGCCGCCGCCGCCCATGCCGACGACGATCGTGCGGACCTCCCGGCACTGCTCCAGGATCTCCAGGCCGACCGTGCCCTGGCCGGCGATCACGTCCGGGTGGTCGAAGGGGTGGATGAACACCGCACCGGTCCTGTCGGCGTACTCCTGGGCGGCGTCCAGCGTCTCGTCGACGACCTGACCGTGCAGGCGCACCTCGGCGCCGTACTCCCGGGTCGCGCTGATCTTCGGCAGCGGTGCGCCCTTCGGCATGAACACCGTGGCGTGCACACCGAGCAGCGAGGAGGCCAGCGCCACGCCCTGCGCGTGGTTGCCGGCGCTCGCGGCCACCACACCGGCCGCCCGCTCCTCCGGCAGCAGCCCGGCGATCCGCACGTAGGCACCGCGCAGCTTGAACGAACCGGTCCGCTGAAGGTTCTCGCACTTCAGCTGCACGGGGGCGCCGACCAGCTGGGACAGGTGCCGGCTGCCCTCCATCGCGGTCACACGGGCCACCCCCGAGAGCATCTTCTGGGCGCCGCGCACATCGTCGAGGGTCACGGAGCGCAAGGAGTCAGCCGTGCGATAGCTCATGACTCCAGCATCGCAGTTCACGTGCGCCCCCGGCGGGTGTGACCAAGCAGCGAGACCGGTTTGCGCAGCGCTGGTACGGCCCGGCGCCGGGCCGCGTACCCTGTCCCCCAACCCAGCAGCCCTTCATGAAGCGAGCCTCCGGCCATGCCCACAACACCTGAAATGTCGATGGACATGACGACCGTCGGTGACACCGGTCTCCTCGACACCCTCCAGCACGAGGTGGCGGTGTTCGCCCGCCGTGCCGAACAGACGCGGCTCGGCGGCGTCGGCCAGGTGCGCAACTCCATGGACCGCGCCGCCTACCTGCTGCTCAACCGGCTCGACAAAGAGGGCCCGATGGGCGTCAAGGCGCTCGCCGCGAGCATGGGCATCGACTCCTCCACGGTCACCCGGCAGGTGGCGCCCCTGGTCGACACCGGGCTCGTCAAGCGCACCTCGCACCCCGAGGACGGGCGCGCGGTGGTGCTCCAGCTGTCGCCGCGCGGCGCCGCGCGGCTGGAGGAGGTGCGCTCGTCCCGGCGTCAGCTCATGGCCGAGCTGACACACGACTGGGCGCCGGAGGAGCGCGAGCAGTTCTGCACGCTCCTCACCCGCTTCAACCACGCGCTCTCCGCGCGGATGACGGTGCAGGGCGTTCCGGCGGCGGAGCAGCCCCCCGCCTCCTGACCGCGCACCGCACTGCGCAGGCTCCGAGGTCTTGACCCCGGCTGGCCGACTGGCCTGATATGAGACCGGGTCCGCAGAGGGGCCCGTCCAGACCGGCCCCGCCCGGGTCGCGGCGGGACCCAGTCGGGGGGAGGCGCGGTGGGGGATCGGCAAGTGGCCCGTGATGCCCGCCGGGCCCGGGAGTTCGAGGCGTTCGTCGCGGGCGCGGCCGGACGCCTGCTGCACGCCGCCGTGCTGCTCACCGCGGAGGCACCGGACGCCAGCCCGCGCGCGCGGCGGCTGCTGACGCTCGCCCTCGCCCACACCTACGCCCGCTGGGACCGGCTGCGCGGCGAGGACCCCTACGACTGCGCCCGCCAGTACCTCGCCACCCGGTTCGCGCGCACCACCTGGCACCGGTACGGCGTCTTCGGCCGCGCCCGGCCGGATCCGCGCAGTCCGCTCGCCGCGCTCACACCGCGGGAGCGCCTGGTCCTCGTCCTGCGGTTCTACGAGGGTGTCGCCGAGGAGCAGACGGCGGCCCTGCTCGGCCTGCCCGCGGAACGCGTCCACACCCTCTGCGACCGCGCCACGGCGGATGTGCTGCACCCCGTCCGCCCGGCCGCCCCCCGCGCCGCGCACACCGGGGTGGCACCGTCATGAGCCGCGCCGGCGACCCCGCGCGGCGCGTTCCCCCGGGCGACCGCCACCAGGGCGGCCCCGTCCCGCGAAAGCGCCGGTCCGGCGGCGGGAGGCCGCGGTGAAACGGAGCGAGCGGGAGGCCGCCGTACGGCGGATCATGGAGCAGGGCGGGGCGCCGGTGCCGCCGGAGCTGTACGGCGACGCGGTGCGCCGAGGGGAACGACTGCTGCGGCAGCGCAGGCTGGTCCGCCGGATCCTGTGGGTGCTGGCCTGCGTCGCGGCCGTCGCGTTCGCCGTGTGGGCGGCCGACGCCCACCCCTGGGTGGAGCCGCCCTCGCAGACGACCCCACCGCTCACCGGCTGGTGACCCCTTACTCGCCGAGCGCCTGCCGCAGGTCCTCCAGCAGGTCGTCGACGTTCTCGATGCCGACCGACAGGCGCACCAGGTCGGCCGGGACCTCCAGCGCGGAACCTGCCGCGGAGGCGTGCGTCATCCGGCCGGGGTGCTCGATGAGGGACTCGACGCCGCCGAGGGACTCGCCGAGGGTGAACACCTGCGCACGGTTGCACACGTCGACCGCGGCCTGCTCGCCGCCCTCGACCCGGAACGACACCATGCCGCCGAACGCCTTCATCTGCTTGGCGGCGACCTCGTGGCCCGGGTGCTCGGGCAGCCCCGGGTACAGCACGCTCGTCACGCGCGCGTGCCGGGACAGCATGTCGGCGATCTTCGTGGCGTTCTCGCTGTGCCGGTCCATGCGGACGGCGAGGGTCTTGGTGCCGCGCAGCACGAGCCAGGAGTCGAAGGGGCCGGCGACGGCGCCCATCGCGTTCTGGTGGTACGCCAGCTCCTCGCCGAGCGCCGGGTCGGACACGATCAGCGCGCCGCCGACCACGTCGGAGTGGCCGCCCATGTACTTGGTCAGGGAGTGCACGACGACATCGGCGCCGAGCGACAGCGGCTGCTGGAGGTAGGGGGTGGCGAAGGTGTTGTCGACGACGAGCCTGGCGCCCGCGTCGTGGGCGACCTGAGCGACGGCGGCGATGTCGGTGATGCCGAGCAGCGGGTTGGAGGGGGTCTCCACCCAGACGGCCTTGGTCTTCGGGGTGATCGCGGCCCGCACGGCGGCCGGGTCGCTGGTGTCGGCGACCGACCACTCCACGCCCCAGCGGGTGGCGACCTTCGCGAAGAGCCGGAAGGTGCCGCCGTAAGCGTCGTTCGGGATCACCACGTGGTCGCCGGGGGTGAGGAGCGTACGCAGCAGCGTGTCCTCGGCCGCCAGGCCGGAGGCGAAGGCGAGGCCGCGGCGACCGCCCTCCAGCGCGGCGAGGTTCTCCTCCAGGGCGGTCCGGGTCGGGTTGGCGCTACGGCTGTACTCGTATCCGCCCCGGAGCCCCCCGACGCCGTCCTGCTTGTAGGTCGACACCTGGTAGATCGGCGGGACGACCGCGCCGGTGAGGGGATCCGCGGTGTTGCCCGCGTGGATCGCGAGGGTCTCGAAGTGCTGACTGATGTGCCTGTCGCTCATGTGCACCGAGCGTAATGCGCCCGGCGGGATCGTGACGCCCGCCATGAGCACCGGCGGGCCCACCCGAACCCGCTGCCGGCTCCGGGCCGCTTCTCCCCGGGCACGCTCCGGGCCGCCATGCCGGCACGCCAAGGCTCCCTTACGGGCGTACTCCAGGCCACTCCGCCGACACTTCCTGCTTCCCGGCGTCCGGCTGTCATGCCACCGTCCGGAGTTGTCCACAGCCCGGCGGCGGGGTTCGCCAAGTGTCGGCGGCGTCTGGTTCGCTTGAGGCATGTCGATTCTCTGGCTGCTGATGGCGCTGCTCCTGCTGGGCTTCGTGCTGCTCCCGGTCATACGGCGCAGGCGCGGGGTGATCGAGCAGGTGCCCCCGGGACACCCGGACGCCGCCGACCCGGCGGCCTACGGCTTCGTGCGCCAGGAGGAGCTGGACGTGCGCCTGCCCGGCCCCGACGAGGACCTGCTCCAGGTCCTGGAGCTGGTGCAGCGCACCCAGGACTACCGGGCCGCCGCCCAGCTGCTGGCCGGCACGGAGTCCGGCGGCGAGCGGCGCTGGCAGCGGGTGCAGGCCTTCGCCGGCGCGGCCGCGCTGGAACTGCAGCAGCGGCCCGGCGGCGTCCACGAGACGCCGGGCGGCCAGTGGCTGCGGGTGTGGCGGGTCGAGCAGCCCAAGGACGCGGGCGGCGCCGCCGTCCACGCGGAGTTCCTGGTGCAGCAGGCCTGGCGGACGTCGACACCGGGCACGGACGACTTCCGGATCATCATGGAGGAGGCGCGGGAGGCCTGCGCGCAGGCGGCCCTGCTGGCCCCCGGTGACCCGGTGCCCTACGTGACAGAGCTGTCCATCGCGCGCGGACTGGCCTATTCCCAGGCCGAGTTCGACCAGCTGTGGCTGAAGATCCTCGACCGCGCCCCGCACCACATGGGCGCGCATCTGGCCGCCCTGCACTACTGGTGCGAGAAGTGGCACGGCTCCCGTGAGCAGGCGTACTCCTTCGCGGAGGCCGCCGCGGCCCGCGCTCCGGAGGGCTCACTGCTCGCCGCGCTGCCGCTGTTCGCGGTGTTCGAGCACCTGCCCGAGGTCAACCTGGTCGCCGGCTTCTACCAGAGCGAGGTCGTCACCAAGGCGATCCACGGCGCGCTGCACGCGGTGCACGCGGCCGACCCCGACGACCCGACACTGCCGCACGTCCGGCATCTGCTGCTGTTCTTCCTGGTCCGCGCCGAGCGCTGGGCGGAGGCCATGCAGCAGCTGATACACATCGACGGTCACGTCGGCGCGCTGCCGTGGACCCTGTTCAACGATCCGGCCGCAGAGTTCGCCCTGCACCGCGCGCTGGCGGTGGCCGGTTACGAGGCCAACGGCGGCAGCCCGGCCGGCCTCCCCGGCTGACCCGGCCCGAGCGGGCCCCCACCCCGCCGCCCTGGCCACCGCCGCCCGCCCCTCCCCCGCCCCAGGGCCACCCGCCCCTGCCCGTCCACACCCTTCGCATTGCCCTTCTGACCTGCGGTAGGGCATACTCCGCATCCCCCCACACCGCACCGTAAGCACCACACAGCACCGCCAAGCACCACCCGCGACCGACCGGCCCGCCGCCGGCCCGGCGCTCCGTCATGTCCCTTTTCTGAGGTCCTGTGGGGGGATCTGCCCGATGGGCGCAACTCTGCGCGCGCTGCGCGCCCTCGTCCTGCTGCTCGGCTTCTATCTGCTGAGCCTTCTCCTGCTCGCCGCGCTGATCGGCGTCGACGTCCTCGTCTTCAGCTGGGGACACGGCCCGCTCACGCTGAAGGTCGGCTTCGTCACGGTACTGCTGGCCGTCCCCGTCGTCCGCGGCATGCTGATGCTGCGCACCCCGAAGGGCGAGGACGGGCCCGGCGTGCCGGTCACCGAGGCCGACGAGCCCCGGCTGTGGGCACTGGTCCGGGAGCTGGCCGCGGCGGCCGGCACCCGCGCGCCCGACCGCATCCTGCTCACCGGCGAGGTCAACGCGGCCGTGAGCGAGAGTCCGCGGCTGCTCGGCCTGCTCCCCGGCCCGCGCCGGCTCTTCCTCGGCGTCCCGCTGCTGACCGGCCTGACCGAGGCCCAGCTGCGGTCCGTGCTCGCCCATGAGTTCGGGCACTTCACCGGCGGCGACACCCGGCTCGCCGCGCTGGTGGTGCGCGGGCGCGTGCAGATCGGCCGGGTCATCGGCCAGTTCCACGAGAAGGCGGACGACAAGGTGGCCGCCGACCGGGCCCGGCAGGAGCGGGCGTCCGCCAAGCGGATCGCCAAGGGCAAGACGGCCAAGCGGATCGACACGACCGGCGTCGGGGCGACCTACCGGACGATGGCGAGGATCTACACCGCGTACGGCAAGCTCTACCTGCGTGCGTCCCTGTCCACCGCACGCGGCCAGGAGTACGCCGCCGACCTGACCGCCGCCCGGATCGCCGGACGAGACGCGACCGCGTCGGCGCTGCGCGAGATCCCGGCCCTGTCCGCCTCCCACGACTTCTACCTGGAGTCCTACGCCACCCTCGGCCTGCAGGCCCGGCTGCTGCCGCCGCGCGGCGAGTTCTTCGGCGGCTTCGGCCGGCTGCTGACGGCCCGTGAACTGGAGCTGGCGGGAATGCGCTCGGAGCTGCCCGAGGAGCCGGCCGGGCCGTACGACTCGCACCCGCCGATCGCCGAACGCGTGCGCCGGATCGAGGCACTGCCCGCCGACGGCCGCGCCGACGAGGCCAAGGGGGCCGCGCTGGCCCTGCTGACCGACCCGGCGCGCACCCTGGCCGCCCTGGAGGACGCCGTCCTCGCCGACGAGCTGCTCCGCTACCCGCGCGCGGCCGGCTGGGAGGAACTGCTGGACGCCTCGATGGCCACGGGCCTGTCGGCGGCGCAGACCCCGCTGCACCGGGCGCTGGCCCAGTACACCGGGCAGCCGGCGACACTGTCCGCGCTGCTGGACGTCATCGACGACGGCCGGCTGTGGCGGCTGGCCGAGCAGCTGCCGCTGTCGCAGGAGGCGGCCGCCGCGAAGGGGCGGGCGTTCCGCGAGTTCGCGCGGCCCGCGCTGCGCCGCTCGCTGCGCACGATGGTGCTGGCCGAGTTCAGTTCCCGTTCGCTGCTGCACTGGGAGTTCTCCTGGTCCCGACCCGCGACGGTGCGGCTGCCCGGCTGGGGCTCCGAGACCGAGGACGACGGTCCGGAGGCGGCGCTGGAGGCGGCCGTGAACGCGGCGCTCGCCGACCACCCCGACACCGCGCAGCTGCGAGCGCTCCTGCCCCCGGCGACCCAGGACGCCTGACGGGCCGTGGGCCCGCCGGCTCCCCGGCGGGCCCACACCACACCACCCACTGCCGTACCTCCCACCCTCCGAATCCGCCGCTGTCCCGAAACGAACGGACCGACCCCCGATGACCGTCCTCTTCTGGATCCTGGGCATCCTGGCCGTGCCCACGCTGATCTTCGTCCTCTGGCTGGCCTGGGTATTCCTGAAGGAGCTGTTCCACCCGAGCCCCGACGACGACGCGGAGGCCATGGAGGCCGCCGAGGCCGCGCAGGCCGCGGAGAAGCTCGGGCTGCTGCCCGTGGAGCGGCAGAACACCGACCTCGCCGCGCCCCTGCCGGCGCAGTGGACCGCCGCGCTCACCGCGGTGCGCCTCGGTGACTGGCGGCCGGCCGCCGACCTGCTCACGGCGATCGGCCCGGACTGGGACCGCCGGTCGGCGCTCGTCTATCTGCTGGCGGACCGCGCGGCCGAGGAGGACGCGTGGCTGCTGGCGTGGGAGGCCGAGCGGCGCGACGATCCCGACGCGGCGGTGGTCCGGGCGCGCAGCACGGTGATCCTCGCCTGGAAGCTGCGCGGCGCGAAGACCGCCCAGTACACGACCCGGGAGCAGGCCGAGGGCTTCCACCGCACGCTGGTCTCCGCCCGTGAGGAGATCGCCCGGGCGGCGGCCCTGAACCCGGACGACCCGACGCCGTACGTCGCGGAGATATGGGTGGCGCTGGGCCTCGGCTATCCGAACGCCGGGATGGACAAGCTGTGGGCGGAGGTCACCGCCCGTGGCCCGCACCACTACGAGGCCCACTTCTCGGCCCTCCAGTACTGGTGCGCGAAGTGGCGCGGCTCGCAGCGGCTGGCCTTCGAGTTCGCCGAGCGGGCGGCGGCCGACGCGCCGCTCGGCAGCCTGCTGACGGCGCTGCCGCTCATCGCGCACTTCGAGCACGACGACTCGGAGGACACCGCGGCCGACAACACGCCGGAGATGCTGGCCCGCGTCGAGGCGGCGCTCCAGGACGCCGCGGCGGCGGACCCGTCCCACCCGCGGCTGCCGGAACTGCGGCACCTGCTGGCGTTCTACCTGCACCTCCAGGACCGCAACGAGGCGGCGCTGGAACAGTTCAAGCTGGTCGACGGCCATGTCAACGCGCTGCCGTGGCGCTACCGGACCGACATGGCCGGGTACTACTGCCAGGTCCGCAACACCGTGGTGCGGGCGGTGCAGGAACCCGCGGCGGCGCCTGCCTGACCGGAATGCGGCGGGCCCCCCGGGCGTTTTTCACGGTGCCGGCCGGCACGGCCGCCGGCACCCCATCCCCAGACCGACAGGGAGACCCCATGCTCTTCGGCCGCACGCCCCAGCTGCCCACCCCCGAGCAGGCACTCAAGGGCCGACCCGCGCTCGCCTACGAGGTCCCCGACCGGCACACCGTCCTCGGCACCCCGCTCCTCGGCCCGTACCCGGAGGGCCTGGAGGTCGCCGACTTCGGCCTGGGCTGCTTCTGGGGCGCGGAGCGCAAGTTCTGGCAGCTCCCGACCGGCGTGTACACGACGCTGGTCGGCTACCAGGGCGGCTACACCGAGAACCCGACGTACGAAGAGGTCTGCTCCGGCCTGACCGGCCACACGGAGGCCGTCCGGGTGGTCTACGACCCGCGGCAGATCTCGTACGACCGCCTGCTCAAGACCTTCTGGGAGGCCCACGACCCGACGCAGGGCTTCCGACAGGGCAATGACGTGGGCACCCAGTACCGATCGGCGATCTACACCCACACCCCTGAGCAGGCGGCCACGGCGCAGGCCTCCCGCGAGGCCTACCAGAAGGTCCTGACCTCCTCCGGCTACGGCACGATCACCACGGAGATCCTCCCGGCCCAGGGCCGGCCGTTCTACCCGGCCGAGGGATATCACCAGCAATACCTCGACAAGAACCCCGCGGGCTACTGCGGTATCGGCGGCACCGGCGTGTCCTGCCCGATCGGGGTCGCCAAGGCCCAGGGCTGACCCTCGGCGGCTAATTCGGGCGACGGCTCCCGGTTCCTCCCCGTAGATTCGCCCCTCGTGCCGAGAGGGATCGGCACGGAAGCGAAGGGGAGGGCATGGGCAGTCGGGTTTTTCTCATCGGTGGGGGCTGGGACCACGCCGAGGTGTACGAGCCGTTCCTGCGGGAGCTGGGCGGTGAGCGGCGCGTCGGGTGTCTGATCCTCGACGAGGGGGACGGGGACGCGCAGTTCGAGCGGTACACGGCGGCGCTGCGGAAGGCGGGGCCGCCGTGCACGCCGGTGCCGTTGCTCGTGCCGCTCGGCGGCCGGTTCGAGCCGGAGGCCGTGCTGGACGGGATCGACGGGCTGCTGGTGTGCGGTGGGCTCACGCCCGCCTACCAGGACGCTCTCGCGGACTGCCTGGAGCGGCTGCCGGCGCTGCTGGCGGCCCGCGCCATGCCGTACGCCGGTTTCTCCGCCGGTGCCGCCGTGGCCGCGCGGCGGGCGGTGGTCGGCGGCTGGCTGCTGGACGGGGTCCCGGTCTGCCCGGAGGAGACCGGGGAGGATCTGACGGAGATCGAGGTACGGCCGGGGCTCGGCCTGGTGCCGTTCGCTGTGGACGTGCACGCGGCCCAGTGGGGCACGCTGCCACGGCTGGTCTCGGCGGTGGCGCGGGGGGACGCGCCGTACGGGGTCGCCGTCGACGAGAACACGCTGCTCACGGTCGCGGACGGCGAAGCCCGGGTGACCGGCTCCGGCCGGGCACATGTCGTACGGCCGACGGGCGACGGAGCGGCCCTGGTGCGGGCGTACGGCGCCGGGGAGAGCTTCGCTCTCGCATAGCCCCCGAAGGGCCGCGGGGAACTGCGCGAACGACCACGACGACCCGCACCCGGCGCCCGACCCGCACCCGGCTGACGCTCCACGGCCCAGCCGGACCGCAGGTCAGATCGTGGCCGTGTCGATCACGAACCGGTAGCGGACGTCGCTCGCCAGCACTCGCTCGTACGCCTCGTTGATCTCGGCCGCGCTGATCGGTTCGATCTCGGCGCCGATGCCGTGCTCGGCACAGAAGTCCAGCATCTCCTGAGTCTCCCGGATGCCGCCGATCATGGAGCCGGCGAGCGTCTTGCGGCCGCCGATCACCGAGAAGAGGTTGAGCGAGACGGGCTCCTCGGGGACGCCCACGTTCACCAGGGCGCCGTCCGTCTTCAGCAACGACAGCAGGGCGCCGAAGTCCATCGGCGCCGACACGGTCGACACGATCAGGTCGAAGGTGCCGGCCAGTTCCTCGAAGGTCTTCGGGTCGCTGGTGGCGTGGTAGTGGTCGGCGCCCAGCTTCAGTCCGTCGTCCTTCTTGCGCAGGGACTGGGACAGGACCGTCACCTCGGCGCCCATGGCGTGCGCGATCTTGACGGCCATGTGGCCGAGACCGCCGAGGCCGACGACCGCGACCTTCTTGCCGGGGCCCGCGTTCCAGTGGCTCAGCGGCGAGTACGTGGTGATGCCCGCGCACAGCAGCGGCGCGGCGACGTCCAGGGACAGCCCGTCGGGGATGCGGACGACGTAGTTCTCGTCGACGACGATCTTCTCGGAGTAGCCGCCGTAGGTGGGCTCGCCGTCCTTGCCGATGGCGTTGTAGGTGCCGACCATGCCCTTGAGGCAGTACTGCTCCTCGCCTCGCCGGCAGTTCTCGCACTCGCGGCAGGAGTCGACCATGCAGCCGACCCCGACCCGGTCGCCGACCTGGAACCGGGTCACGCCGGGGCCGACCTCGGCGACCACGCCCGCGATCTCGTGGCCGGGGACCATCGGGAAGATCGCCTCGCCCCAGCCCTCGCGGACCTGGTGGATGTCTGAGTGGCAGATACCGGCGAACTTGATGTCGATCAGGACGTCGGACTCGCCGACCGCGCGTCGCTCGATGGTCGTCCGCTCCAGCGGGGCCTTCGCGGCGGGCGCGGCGTATGCGGCAACAGTGGTCATGCGGAGGATCTCCTAGCGGGGGGTTTTGTGCCCGGCTGCCTTTCCGCCGGGCACGGCCTCCAGCCTGTCGCGCGGGGCGCCGCCCACCCAGACCACGCTTTTGCGTACGACCGCCGTTCCTACCACCGGCGGGGTCAGGCTCCTGGGCCTACGACCAGGAATACTGGACGCATGGACAGCAGGGACGAGCAGCCGGACGCGAGTGTGGCCACCGGGCGGCCCCTGGACCGGCGGGCGGAGCTGAGCGAGTTCCTGCGCAGCCGGCGGGCCCGGCTGAAGCCCGAGGACGTGGGGCTGGCCGACTTCGGACGGCACCGCCGGGTGCCGGGGCTGCGCCGCGAGGAGCTGGCGCAGCTGGCCGGGGTGTCCGTGGCGTACTACACCCGTCTGGAACAGGGCAACGGCCGGAACGTGTCGGCCGAGGTGCTGGACTCGATCGCGCGGGCGCTGCGGCTGACGGACGCCGAGCACGCGCATCTGACCCATCTGGCCAAGCCGAAGGCGCACAAGAAGAAGCCGGCGGCGCGGCAGCAGCAGGTGCGGGCGGTGCTGCGGCAACTGCTGGACACCATGGAGGCCGTACCGGCGTACATCGTGGGCCGGCGCGCGGAGATCCTCGCGTGGAACCGGATGGCGGCGGCGGTCTTCGGCGACTGGGGGGAGCTGCCGGCCGCCGAGCGGAACTGGGCGCGGCTGGTCTTCCTGCGCCCCGACTACCGGGAGCTGTTCGTCGACTGGGAGCAGAAGGCGATCGACATCGTGTGCGCCCTGCGCATGGACGCGGGCTGCGATCCGGACGACGCGCGTCTGTCGGCTCTGGTGGGTGAGCTGTCCGTCAAGAGCGAGGAGTTCCGCCGGCTGTGGGCCACGCACGACGTCAAGGAGAAGAGCCACGGCGTCAAGCACCTGCACCATCCGCTGGTGGGCGACCTGGCCCTGAACTTCGAGAGCTTCCGCCTGACGGACGGCTCCGAGCAGTCCCTGGTCACCTATCACGCGGACCCGGACTCCTCCTCCGCGGACTCCCTCCGTCTCCTGGCCAGCTGGGGTGCCGACGCGAGGCGCGCGGCAACGCGATGAGGGGTGCACCGGAGGCCTTCCTCCGGTGCACCCCTCAGGGAGCGCTACGGCTCACGCCACGACGGCCTACTTGCCGAAGTACGCGTTGTAGATGGTGATCGCCGACGTGTTGCCCTTCTTGTCGGTGATCTGGGCGCGGAACGAGATCGCCTTGTTCTTCGCCGGGTTCTTGACGGTGATCTTGCCGTTCTTGACGGTGACCTTCTTGAAGTTCTTGCCGTCGTAGGAGACGTAGACGGCGAGGGACTTCAGGTTGCCGCCGGCGGCGGAGCCCTCCACGGTGACCGGGAAGGTGACCGTCTTGCCGGCCGTGACGCGGCTGTCCAGGCCGGTCGTGGCGCCGAAGTGGAGCGCGGAGGCGGGCAGCTGGACGAAGTCCGCCGGCTTCTTGGAGCGGAAGGTCCAGGCCGCGTCGATGCGCGTGGAGGCCTCCGACACCTTCGCGGACCGCTTGACCGAGGTGGTCAGCTTGTACGCCGCGTCACCGGACGGCACCTTGAAGGTCTTCTCGCCGAACAGCGGGTCGGTGTTCGAGCCGACCTTGCTGCCGTTGCGGTACAGCGTGGTGTTCACCGAGGTGAACTGCGAGGACCCGGCGTGCTTGGCGGAGTCGGCGAACAGCGGCAGCACACCGAAGATCTCGTTGCCGTCGCGGAACAGGCCGAACTCCTTGCCGAGGTGCGGGCCGAAGACGGCGGTGTTGACCGTCTTGGTGTAGGTCTGGCCGCCCTTGAAGGTGAACTGGCCGAGCTCGTAGCCGGCCTCGGTGACCGGGAAGCCGTCCTGGTCGACGCCGCCGTTCTGCTGGAACTCCAGCCCCCACTTCACGCCGCCCGTGGCGGACAGGTGCAGGGTGCGGGTGCCGGGCAGCTTCTGCGGGATGCTGATGGAGGAGGCGCCGGTGCTGCCGGGCAGCCAGCCCACCGCGTCGATCGAGCCCTTCTTGCCGCTCGCCGCCGCGCCCAGGCGGGCCTTCACGGTGGCGAGTTCGCTGGCCTTGTAGTGCTTGGTGTAGCCGGTGGCGAGCTGCTTGACGGCACCGCCGGAGGTGACGTCGTACTCCTCGGTCGCGCCCTTGCTCCAGTGGCCGTCCCACTGCTGCCACAGCGACCCGGCGGGCAGCTGCGGGCCCAGGTGGGCGGTGCGGAAGTTCTTGTACGAGTCGAGGAACCAGCCGTAGCCGTACTGGCCGTCGCCGATGGTGACGTCGAACTCCGGCGAGGCGAACTCCGACTTCACGCCCGAGGCCGGGACGGTGATGTCCACCGGCTTGGCCTTGCGCGCGTCGATGGTGATCGTCTGCTTCTTGTCGACGGTCAGCTTCGGCTGCGCGATCCAGTCGATGCCCTTGGACGCGTTCTGGGGGTCGGCGAAGACGGAGGTGTTGAGGATGTACGTTCCCTTGGGCGCGCGCACCTTCACCGTGCCGGACTTGTCGTACGGGGTCAGCCAGACGCCGTTGGCCAGGCCGCCCACGCCGCTGACGTCGGCGTTGTAGTACGGGGCCGGCTTGCCGTCGCGGCCGATGAACTTCAGGGTGAGGTCGTACGACTCCACCTCGCGCTGCACCGCGGCGGCCGTGCGGACGGTCTGGCCGTCGCCCGTCGCCGTGACGTACGCCGAGTAGGCGCCGTCGACGGTGCCGCCCAGCTTGGTGTCGACGGTGAAGTCGACCGCGGCCGTGCCGTGCGCGGGGACGGTCACCGTCGTCGCGCCGAGCTTGAAGAAGCCGGAGGGGGCCGCCGCGCCCTTGGGGTTGGTGGCGGTGCTGCTCAGGGTGAGCGTGACGTCCTTGTCGCCGAGGTTGCGGTACGTCAGCTTCTTGGTGACCGGCTTGTCGTCGGTGTGCGGCCACTGCTGCACGCCGAAGCTCACCGAGACCGGGTCGGCGACGATCGACTGCTTGATGGCCTTGTCGACCTGGATGCGGCCCGAGCCCTGCTGGAAGGGGGTGTACTTGCCGCCCTTGGTGGAGCCGGTCAGGGCGCCCTTCAGCTCGGCGTAGCCCCAGTCCGGGTGCTCCTGCTTCAGGATGGCGGCGGCGCCCGCGACGTGCGGGGTGGCCATCGAGGTGCCGGAGATGGTCAGGTAGCCCTCGGGCTTCTCGCCGACCTCCTGGTCGATGACGCTGCCCTTGGCCGCGGCGGCGGTGATGTCCACGCCCGGTGCGGTGACGTCCGGCTTGATGGCGCCGTCGCCGGCGCGCGGGCCGGTGGAGGAGAAGTCGGCGAGCTTGTCCTGCTTGTCGACGGCGCCGACGGTGAGTGCGGCGTCCGCGCTGCCGGGCGAGCCGATCGACTGGGGGCCCTCGTTGCCCGCGGCGATCGCGAAGAGGATGCCCTTCTCGGCGGAGAGCTTGTTGACCTCGGCTTCGAGCGGGTCGATCTCGGGGGTGTCGTAGCCGCCGAGGCTCAGGTTGATGACGTCGGCGCCCTGGGAGGCCGCCCACTCCATGCCGGCGAGGATGCCGGAGTCGTCACCGGAGCCGTTGTCGTCGAGGACCTTGCCGTTGAGGAGCTTGGCGTCCGGGGCCACACCCTTGTACTTGCCGCCCGACTTGGCGCCGGTGCCGGCCACGATGGAGGCGACGTGCGTGCCGTGCCCGAAGTGGTCGGTGGCGTCGGCGGCGGGGGTGAAGTTCTTGGACTCGATCACCTGGTCCTTGAGGTCCGGGTGGCTGGTGTCCACACCGGTGTCCAGGATGGCGACCTTCACGCCCTTGCCGGTGTAGCCGGCGGCCCACGCGGTGGGGGCGCCGATCTGCGGCACGGACTTGTCGAGGGCGGCCTTGCGGACGCCGTCGAGCCAGACGTGGGCGATGCCGGAGGCCGTCCGGTCGCCGTTGGTGACGGCGTCCCACAGTTCGGCGGTGTCGTCGACCGGGGTCTGCACGGCGTCCGCGTTGAGCGCCTTCAGGCTGCGGCGCAGGGTGCCCGCGTCCCGGACGTCGGCCTTGGCCGTGGTCGCGGAGCCGCGGTAGCCGACGATGACCTTCAGGCCGTTCTTCTGGGCCTTGCGGGTGGCGGCCTTGTTCAGCTCGGTGATGTCGAACAGGCGCTGGTCCAGCGTGCCGGAGGCGACCAGGTGGGCCGCGTCGGCGGGGATGACCAGCGTGTGTCCCGAGGCCTTGCGGACCTGGAAGGGTATGTGCTCGCGGCCCTTGGCCCGCTCCAGGCCGACGACACGGCCCTTGGCGTCGAGGGCGACGCGGTCACCGGTGATCAGGGTGACGTGGTGCTTGACGGCGGCCTTCGAGGCGGCGGTGGCGG
The DNA here is from genome assembly GCF_040609555.1 of Streptomyces sp. NPDC004658. Lineage (NCBI taxonomy): Bacteria > Bacillati > Actinomycetota > Actinomycetes > Kitasatosporales > Streptomycetaceae > Streptomyces > Streptomyces sp. NPDC004658. The sequence goes on along the minus strand of NZ_JBEXKG010000034.1, from coordinate 16,669 downwards.
CCACCGAGGCGCGTCCGGGCTTCGCCGACGCCGGGCTGGTCATACCCGCTGCGAGGGCGACCGCTGCGGCCGTTGCCACGGTGGCCGCAGCCGCTCTTTTCACTTGTCTGCGCAAGTTCTCCCCCTGGAGATGAAGTACCGGGCGAATTCCCCATTCACCCGGTCGGGGGTGGACTCGCACACATGCACGTCAACCCCCCGGATCACGCAGTATGCCGGGGGGTGATCAACGGACTCAATAGATGAGAGGACGGTGAGAAAGCGGGCCGGGAAACTGTTACGCGGCGGCCGGGACACCGTTACAGAACCGCGAAGTGCACCGCGTTCCACCTGTGTTATGCGTCATCAGGTGGCCGCGTTCTCCTTCACGGTGATCTTCCCCTTGCGCAGCGTGGCCAGGCGCGGAGCCTTCCTCGCCAGCGTGGAGTCGTGGGTGACCATGATGAAGGTCAGCCCGTGCTCCTTCCAGAGGCGTTCGAGTACGTCCATGATCTCGTCCCGCATGCCCTCGTCCAGGTTGCCGGTCGGCTCGTCGGCCAGCAGCACCTTGGGTTTCTTCACGACGGCCCGGGCGATGGCGACGCGCTGCTGCTGGCCTCCGGACATCTCGCCGGGGAGATGTCCGAGGCGCTCGCCGAGACCGACGGACTTCAGGGCCTCGGCGGCGAGTTCGCGGCGTTCCTTCGCCTTGACGCCGAGGGGGACGAGGGCGGTTTCCACGTTCTCCTGGGCGGTGAGAGTCGGGATGAGGTTGAAGGACTGGAAGACGAAGCCGATGTTCTCGCTGCGGACCCGGGTCAGCCGGGCCTCGCTCAGCCCGGCCAGGTCGGTGCCGTCCAGGACGACTTCACCGGAGGTGGGGCGGTCGAGGCCGCCGAGCATCTGCAGGAGCGTGGACTTCCCGCCGCCCGTGGGGCCCTGGATGACGAGTCTGTCCCCGTCGGGGATGGTCAGGTCGATGCCGTCGAGGGCGTGGACGGTGTCCTTGCCGCGGGTGTAGCGCTTGGTGACGTTGTTCAGTGCGTACATGGGGGCTCCGGGGGTCTGTTTCGGGGTGGGTGCGCGCTTGTTTTCCGGCCGCCGGTCCGTGGGGGCTGGGGCGCGGTTCCCCGCGCTCCTCGGCCGGACCGGCCGGCCCGCCGGGAAGCCGGCCTATTCCACCCGCCTGAGCGCGTCCGCCGGGCGCAGCCTGGACGCCCGCCAGCCGCCGAACGCACCCGCGACGAGGCCGCCCGCCACCGCGAGGCCCACCGCCAGGACGATCGTCGTCATGCTCACCGGGGCCGTGAGGGCCACCTCCAGGGTCTTCGCCGTCCGCCGTCCGGGGCCGCCCCCGAAGGCGCCGCCACCGCCGGGGCCGCCGCCCGTGCCGCCGCCCAGCTGGGCCTGGAGGCCGGGGCTGATGGCGGTGACGGCGTACGCGCCCGCCAGGCCGAGGACGATGCCGAGGGCGCCGCCGACCAGGCCGTTGACCATGGCCTCGCCGACCACCTGCCGGGTCACCCGGCCCGACCGCCAGCCGAGCGCCTTCAGCGTGCCGAACTCGCGGACCCGCCGGGAGACCGCCGAGGAGGTGAGCAGGCCGGCGACCAGGAACGCGGCCACCAGCACCGCGAGCGACAGCCACGTGCCGACGTTGGTGGCGAGGGAGGAGGCGGTGGACAGGGAGCCGGAGACGGTGTCCGCGAGGTCGGCGGAGGTGGTGACCGTCGTACCCGAGACGTTCTTCTGGATCGCCGACTTGACGCTGTCGATCCTCTTCGAGTCGGCCGCCTTGACGTAGATCGTGGTGACCTTGTCCTTGGCGTCGCCGAGGGTCTGGGCCTGGCGCAGCGGGATGTACAGGTTGGCGGCCGAGTCGCCGCTGTCGGCGGTGGCGATGCCGATCACCGTGAACGTGACGCCCTTGATGGTGACGGTGGAGCCGACCTTGTACTTCTTCTCCTTGGCGTAGGCGGAGTCCGCCACGACGACCTTGGCGTTCGTCTCCGTCGCCTTGAACGTACGGCCGCTGGTGATCTTCGAGGAGGTCAGCGGGCCGAGGCCGGGCTTGGTGACGTCGGTGCCGTACACGGAGTAGTTGTTGACGTCGAAGTCGGCGCCGCCGCCCTTCACCTCACCCTGCGGCCGGCCGTCCCCGCCACCGCGCTCGAAGCCGCCGCCGCCGTTCTGCTGGAACTGACCCCGCGTGAACTGCCCGCTGACCTTGAGGACCTGAAGGCTCAGCCCGCCGACCGCGTCCGCGACGCCGGACTGCGAGCCGACCTTGGTCACCGTGGAGACCGGCAGGGTCTGGAAGCCCTGCACCATGACGCGGTCGCTGCTCTGGGCGGAGTCGTCGCCGTCGTTCCGCGCGTCGAACCGGAAGCGGGGCCGCTGGGCGTCGCCGGTGGGTGCCGACGCCGCCTTGGTCACCGTCATGTCGGTGCCCAGCCCGTACAGCGACTGGAGCACCTTGTCCTGGGCCTTCCCCATGCCGTTGGACACGGAGTTGACCACGATGACCAGCGCGATGCCCAGCGCGAGGCCGGAGGCGACGACGAGGGCCGCCTTTCTGCGGCGGCGCAGTTCGCGCCTCAGGTAGGTGAAGAACATGGCCGCAAGCTAGGGACGGACCCTGATGGCACCATAAGCCCCGCATAAGAGGAGCATGAAAAGGCCGGTGCCGCCTCTGGGGGCGGCACCGGCACAGCGGGTGAGGGAGCGTCAGAGGGCGGAGCCCGCCTTCCACTGCGCCCAGTCCATGTTCCAGCCGTTGAGGCCGTTGTCCGGCGAGACCGTCTTGTCGCCGGTGTTCTGGACGACGACGACGTCACCGATCAGCGAGTGGTTGTAGAACCAGGCCGCCGGCGTGCTCGGGTCGTTGGCACCCTTCTTGTCCTGGAGGCCCACACAGCCGTGGCTGGTGTTCACGTTGCCGAACACCGAGGGGGCGCCCCAGTAGTTGCCGTGGATGAAGGTGCCGGAGGTGGTCAGGCGCATGGCGTGCGGCACGTCCTTGATGTCGTACTCGCCCTTGCCGTCGTCGTCGGTGAAGCCGACCGTCGCGCCGTTCATCCGGGTCTCCTTGAACTTCTCGGAGATCACCATCTGGCCCTCGTACGTCTTGTTGTCGGGCGAGCCGGCGGAGATCGGTATGGTCTTGACGACCTTGCCGTCCTGCGTGATCTTCATCTGCTTGGTCTTCGCGTCGACGTACGAGACCTGGTTGCGGCCGATGTGGAAGGTGACCGTCTTCTGCTGGACGCCGTAGACGCCGCTGGCGCCCTGGACACCGTCGAGGGCGAGCTTCAGGGTGACGGTGGAGCCTTCCTTCCAGTACTCCTGCGGACGGCAGTCCATGCGGTTGGCGTTGAACCAGTGGCAGGCGACCTCCTGGCCGCTGCTGGAGGTGACCGTGACGCCCTTCTGCACGGCCGCCTTGTTGGTGATCGCCTTGTCGAAGTTGATCGACACCGGCATGCCGACGCCGACCGTGGCGCCGTTGTCCGGGGTGAAGGTGCCGATGAAGCTGTTGGCCGGGGAGACCGTGGTGAAGGACGCGTTCTCGTGGGCTATGCGGCCCTGCGAGTCCTTGGCCTCCGCGGCGAGCTTGTAGGTGGTGGAGCGCTCCAGCTGGACGCTGGGCTTCCAGCTCTTCCCGTCGGCGGACAGCCGGCCGGCGACGGTCTTGCCGTCCTGGCTGGTCATCGTGACGGCGGTGAGGGTGCCCTTGCGGACGGTGACGGCGGCGGAGTTGTTGATCGACGCGTTGTTGGAGCCGTCCTTGGGCGTGATCGTGATCTGCGCCTCCGACGACTTCTTGGCCGCCGCTTCGTCGGCCTTCGCCTGCGAGGTGTCGTTGCCGCCGGAGGAGGCGTCGGCGTCGCCGCCGGAACACGCCGTCAGCATGAGCGCACCACCGAGCAGAGCGGACGAGGCCATCAGGAGCCCACGCCGCCTACTGTTCGTCATCACAAGCTTCTCCATCGTTGCCGAGTCGCGATAACCCCGAGAGTCCCCGCCAAGAACCTTCAACGCTACGGCCGGTCCGACCCGTTCCCCAGCCCGTCGGGCTGTGGGGCATGCCACGTCCGTGGAACGCGGTCGCGTCCGCGGCGGTGCGGTGGTGCGGGACTCGGTCCGTGCGTCCCCTGGGACGACGAAACCCCGGACGGCGGTTGCCGTCCGGGGTCCTGGGTGCCCCGTGACGCTCAGCCGATGCCGTCCTCTTCCTCGTCGTCCTCCCCATCATCCTCGTCCAGGTCCCAGTCGGGCGAATCGGGGTCGTAGTCGACCCGCTCGCTGGACCAGGAGGCCTGCTGGAGTTCCACTCCGGGCACCTCGCTGACCAGGTCGAACGGGTCCACGAGATACGCGAGGGCCTCCGCGGTGTCTTCCGTCACAGCGGCCTCGGCCTGGGCCCGCTCCCCCTCCGGCAGCTCCGGGTCCCGGGCGATCCGGCGCAGCGCGGCCTTGGCCACCTCATCGTCGTCCTGTACTTCCAGCACCAGCTCCACGCGAAGCCGCACAAAACGTGATGTCTCTTCTGTGCTCATGGCGGGAGCGTACGGCCGAAACCTCCCGTGACTTTCCTGTGACCCGCGCCTTTCACTAACATCGCCCCACACGGCCAATTCGCCAGCGTCACAAGGGGATCGATATTCCGTGTCATCCGCTCGCCGTCCGCTGCTGACCGCCACCGCCGCGGGCACCCTGCTGTGCGCCCTGTGGTTCGTCCCGTCCGCGAACGCCTCGCAGGACACCCCGGCGCGGACGCCCGCGCCGACGCAGGTCACGCAGGCGAGAGCCGTGACGGTGGCGACCGCCGAGGGCACGGAGCAGGCGGCGGCGGAGGAGACCGAACTGGCCGACACCGGAAGCTTCGACAGCACTCCGTACGTCGTCGGCGGCAGCCTCTTCCTCGCCGTGGGTGCCGGATTCGTCGTGTATTCGGTGCGCCGGGAGCGCCTGGGTTTTTAATCGTCCTTGACGAAACTTTGACAGCCCGCCCATAGTTCGCTCATGAAGAGATCATCGGGCGTGCGGCTGTGCGCCACCGCAGCTGTGAGCGCGCTGTCGCTCGCCCTCCTCACGGGCTGTGGCGACGGGGGGTCGAAGGACTCCGGGGACGCCAAGGGCTCGGACGCGGCGAAGCCGGCCGCGAAGGCGCTGAGCGCCGCCGAACTGAAGAAACTGATCATCGCCAAGGGCGAGGTGCCCGGGTACGAGGTGGGCCCCGTCGAGGGCGGCGTCCCCGACCGCGGCAAGGTCACGTCCGACGACGCCAAGTGCCGGCCGGTGCTCCAGGCGTTCACCGGCATCGCGCCCGGTGAGCCGGCGGCGCACACCAGCCGCATGGCCACGGAGGACAAGAAGGACCCCACGGACGACGCCACGTCCCTGGACGACCTGGCCGACGGCAAGTTCGAGGACGCCATCAACAAGTCCATGGACCTGGACGTCACCGTGGTCACCCTGGCCTCGTACGACGGCGACGGCGCCGAGCAGGCCCTGAAGTCGGTCTCCGACGCGGTCAAGGCCTGCGCGGGCGGCTTCTCCGGCGAACAGGACGGCGAGAAGGGCACGTTCACCAAGGTCGCCGAGGAGAAGTCCTCCGGCACGGGTGACGCGTCGGTGGCCTTCACCGCGACCAACGACGCGGGCAAGGACGGCGCCCTGCCGTTGCACGCCGAGGTCGTGCGGCACGGGAACACCCTCGCCACGTACACCACGATCAACATCGGGGCGATGATGAGCAAGAAGGCCTACACGGTCTCCGCTCCGGTGGTGAAGGCGCAGGCCGCCAAGCTGAAGTGACGTTTCGTCCGTAGCGTTCGGGGCCCCGGCAGCCGCCGGGGCCCCGCGCGTTCACTGGAGCGGGCCGGTGACCTTCTCCACGGCCGCCACCAGTTCACCGCCGCGCACGAAGGCGTCGGCGGCGGCCAGGTCGGGCGCCAGGAACCGGTCCGGACCCGGACCTTGCACACCCGCGGCCCGGACGGCCTCGATGACCGCCTGCGAGGCGGGCGCCGGGGTGAGGCCCTCGCGCAGTTCGATGGCGCGGGTGGCCGCGTACAGCTCGATGGCGACGACCCGGGTGAGGTTGTCCACGGCGGTGCGCAGCTTGCGCGCGGCCGACCAGCCCATGGAGACGTGGTCCTCCTGCATGGCGGAGGACGGGATGGAGTCCGCGGAGGCCGGTACGGCGAGCCGCTTCAGCTCGCTGACCAGCGCGGCCTGCGTGTACTGGGCGATCATCAGGCCGGAGTCCACACCGGCGTCGTCGGCGAGGAACGGCGGCAGGCCGTGGCTGCGGTTCTTGTCCAGCAGCCGGTCGGTGCGGCGCTCGGCGATGGAGCCGAGGTCGGCGGCGGCGATGGCGAGGAAGTCCAGGACGTAGGCCACGGGAGCGCCGTGGAAGTTCCCGTTGGACTCCACGCGCCCGTCGGGCAGCACCACCGGGTTGTCGACGGCGGAGGCCAGCTCGCGCTCGGCGACCAGGCGGGCGTGCGCGAGCGTGTCGCGGCCGGCGCCGGCGACCTGCGGGGCGCAGCGCACCGAGTAGGCGTCCTGGACGCGCGGGGCGTCGTCCTGGTGGTGGCCGGTGAGCTGCGAACCCTTCAGCACGGCGAGCATGTTGGCGGCCGAGGCGCCCTGGCCCGGGTGCGGGCGGATGGCGTGCAGCTCGGGGGCCAGCACCTTGTCGGTGCCGAGCAGCGCCTCCAGGGTGAGGGCGGCGGTGACGTCGGCGGACTTGTAGAGGGTGTCGAGGTCGGCGAGGGCCATGATCAGCATGCCGAGCATGCCGTCGGTGCCGTTGAGGAGGGCGAGGCCCTCCTTCTCGCGCAGCTCGACGGGGGCGATGCCGTGCTCGGCGAGCAGTTCGCCGGCGGGCCGGACGGTGCCGTCGGGACCCTCCGCCTCCCCTTCTCCCATCAGGGTGAGGGCGCAGTGGGACAGCGGGGCCAGGTCTCCGGAGCAGCCGAGGGAGCCGTACTCGTGCACGACCGGGGTGATCCCGGCGTTCAGCACGTCGGCCATGGTCTGCGCGACCTCGGGCCGCACCCCGGTGTGCCCGGAGCAGACGGTCTTCAGGCGCAGGAACATCAGGGCCCGTACGACCTCGCGCTCCACCCGGGGGCCCATGCCGGCGGCGTGCGAGCGGACGATGTTGCGCTGTAGCTGGGCGCGCAGTTCCTGGCTGATGTGCCGGGTCGCCAGGGCGCCGAAGCCGGTGGAGACGCCGTAGACCGGGTCGGGCTTGGCCGCGAGCGCGTCCACGATCTCCCGGGCCGCCGCGAGGGCCGCCACCGCCTCCGCCGACAGCTCGATGCGGGCACCGCCGCGCGCCACGGCGAGAACGTCGGACGCCGTGACCCCGGACGTCCCCACCACCACAGTGTGCATATCCATATTCAGGAGCGTACGCATTGAATGCACCGGTGTCACTAGTGGGGACCGGGAGAGCCCCTTACCGCGCGGTGTGGGCTTCGCCTCACGGGCGGCGCCCGCGGAACCGGCGCCGCTCGGCCCGCGAGGGCGGCGGCGCGTCGGCCAGCCGCACGACCGGGTCGTCCGGCCCCTCCCGCCCGGCCACCACCGGCCGGTCCAGGCGCAGCGCCTTCGCCCGGTACTGGGCGGCGTCCGCGAGCCGGAACAGCCGGCGGGCGTCGCGCACCTCGCCGATCGCGTCCTCCGTCGAGGCGACCCCGCAGGCGACCCCCTCGCCCGGCTCCAGCTCCCCGGCCCGGCGGCACAGTTCGTCGGCCGCCTTCACCACCTCGTCGGCGGGCGGCCCGACCGCGAGCAGGCAGAACTCGTCCCCGCCGAGCCGTGCGGCCAGCGCGCCCGGCACCATCGCGCCGCACAGCGACAGCACCGAGCCGAAGCGTTCGAGGAGGCGGTCGCCGACGGCGTGCCCGAGGGTGTCGTTGACCCGCTTGAGCCCGTTGAGGTCGCAGACGACCAGGCTGACGACCACGCCCTGCGCGCGGTGCCGCTCCACGGCCTCCTCCAGGCGTACGTCCACGGCACGGCGGTTGGCCAGGCCGGTGAGGGCGTCGGTGTACGCGAGCCGGCGGGCCTCCTCCAGCCGCTCGGTCTGCGCGATCCCGGCGGCGACGACGGCGGCGAGGACGGTCGCGAAGTCGGCGTCGGCCCGTGCGAAGAGGGGCTCGCCGACCGCCCGCGCCACGTACAGCTCGCCCCAGGCCCGGCCGTGCAGGACGAGGGGGGCGACGACGCAGCAGCCGCGACCGCGGCGGCGCAGGGCGGCGACGCGCTGGTGGAAGTAGCCGGGGGTGCCCTTCGCCGTGCCCGCGGCCGTCTCCACCCAGGCGTTGGGACCGCCGCCGCCGGCCCACCGCTCGTGCAGGAACTCGGTGATCTCCGGGAACTGGTGCACCGGGTAGGTCTCGGTCTCCGGGAACTCCTCTTCGTCCGGGGCGCGGTCGCCCACGTTCACGAGGACCCGGAGCCGGCCGAGTTCGCGTTCCCACACCGACAGCGCGGCGAAGCTGCCGTCCAGCGCGTGGCAGGCGCCGAGGGCGGCGGCCTGCCAGGACTCCCGCGGGGTGTGCGCCGCCGCCATGCCCTGGGCCAGCGCCACGACTGCGGCCAGCCGCTTGTCCTCACCCATTACTCCAGGTTAGGGAGGAATGGGAGGTTTGGGGGTGTGGGTGCGGCGATCAGGTGGAATGCGCGTCCACGGACTCGGATCCGCGGACCGCTGCCGCGTGCGGGTGCTCCGTGGCCGGTCGCGCGGTTCCCCGCGCCCCTTCGGGGCGCTCCTACTCTCCCGGCCACTGCGGCTCGCGCTTCTCGTTGAACGCCGCCACCCCCTCCGCGCGGTCGCCGGAGAAGGCCACCGAGCGCCAGGCGGCGTCCTCCACCTCCAGCCCGGCCCGCAGGTCCAGGCCGTGCCCCAACCGCAGCGCCCGCTTGGCCGCCCGCAAGCCCACCGGCGAGTTGGCGGCGATCCGCTCGCCCAGTGCCAGCGCCTCCTCGCGGTCCCGGCCGGGCTCCACGAGCCGGTCCACCAGCCCCAGCTCGGCCGCCTCCGCCGCCTCCACCCGCCGCGCCGAGAAGATCAGCTCGGCCGCGCGGGCCGCGCCGACCCGCCGGGGCAGCAGCTGGGTGCCGCCGCCGCCCGGGATCACGCCCACGGACACCTCCGGCAGGCCCACCACCGCCGTACGGTCCGCCACGATCAGGTCGCAGGACAGCGCCAGCTCGAACCCGCCGCCCAGCGCGAACCCGTGCACCGCCGCGATCGTCGGCATCGGCAGCTCCAGCACCCCGGTGTACGCCCCGCGCGCCACCGGCCGCTGCCGCACCAGGTCGGCGTCCGTGAAGGAGTTGCGCTCCTTCAGGTCGGCCCCGACGCAGAATGCCCGCTCGTGGGACGAGGTCAGGACGACGACCCGGGCGTCGCGGTCGGCGGAGAGCGCGGCGCACGCGCCCGTGAGGGAGCGGGCCATCTCCGTGGAGACCGCGTTCATCGCCTTGGGCCGGTCCAGCACCAGCTCCGCGACGTGCCCGTGCCGTCGTACCAGCACGAACTCCCCGAACCGCTCCTCGCTCATGACACCCTCCGGTTAACGCGGGTTAACTGTCGTCGGCCCGATCATCGCAGCCGTGTCCCCTCCCGTGAAGTCCAGGGGGCTACACCCGTTCGAGTGACATCCCGGCCTTCTCCCCGCACACCGCCCACACAAGCGCATAGCGTGCGGGACCCATGACACCGATACCTGCACACTCCGGCGGCGCGGAGCAGGAACGCGCGCCGGAGCGTACGCCGGGAGTACGGCGCGGCCGGCACCGCAAGCCCCGCCCGCGCAAGGTGCTCCTCGCCGCCGGCGGCCTCGCGCTGGCCGCGGGCGTGCTCAGCCTGGTCCGGGCCGCCCCGGACGCGGGAGTCGGTGCCCCCGGCACCGCGGAGGCCGAGCCCCGGATCGGCCCGGGCGGCGGGCCCGCGGACCGCTCCGCCGACACCGCGGCCACCATCGCCGCCGCCCCCACCGCACTGCCCTCGGCGACCTCCGCCATGGGCGGCCGGAGCCTCGCTCCGACACCCACCGGCTCCCCCGGCCGTACGGCGCCGGGCCCGGGCGAGGCCACGACGGCGCCCGGCGACACCGCCGTACCGACCGCCGCGCCGAGCGGCACCCCGGCCCCGCAAAGCGGCACACCCCGGCCGCCCGCGCCGACGTCGTCCGCCCCGCGCCCGGCCCCGGCGACCCCCACACCGACCCCGACGCCCACCCCGAGCCGCAGCCCGGCGGAGCCCCGTCCGGGCGGGGTGTGCGTGCCGGTGATCGGGCTGTGCGTGGACGTGTTCGGCGACGGGGACGGCTGAGGCCCGCCCGGCGGACGGCCGGCGGCTACGACCGGTCGTCGCGGCGGGTGAGCAGCCACGGCTCGACCACGCCGAGCCCGCGCACCGGGCGCTGCCACATCGGCTGGAGCGCGAAGCGGTACGTCGGCGGGTCCTCGCCCTCCTTCTCGGCCGCCGCCGCGGCCTCCGCCGCCTCCGCCTCCGAGGCGGGCGCCTCGCCGGTGCGGATCAGCTCCTCGGCGAACGCGCTGTCCACGAGGACGGCGTCGCGCGGGGCTATCGAGGTCAGCCGGGAGGCCAGGTTCACCGTCGTACCGAACACATCGCCCATGCGGGTGGTCACCGTGCCGAACGCCATGCCGACCCGCAGCTCGGGCATCGTCTCGTCGTTCGCCAGGGTCTCCACCAGCCGCAGCGCGATGTCCGCGGCCACCCCCGCGTCGTCCGCCGCGTAGAGCACCTCGTCGCCGAGGGTCTTGATGAGCCGGCCGCCGCGCGCCGCCACCAGGTCGGCCGCGGTCGTCTCGAACGCCTCGACCAGCTCTCCCAGCTCCTCCTCCTCCATGCGGCGGGTGAGCCGGGTGAAGCCGACGAGGTCCGCGAAGCCGACGGCGAGCCGCCGGTCGACCATCTCCTCGTCGTCGCCGGTCTGGACGACCCGGCCGGCCGACGCGGCGAGCTGGCGCCGCCAGACGTAGACGAGGAACTCCTCCAGCTCGGGCAGGAGCAGCTCGACGATCGGGTACGTCACCTCGGTGCGGGTCATCCCCGGTTCCGGGGGCTCGGTCAGGCCCTCCAGGAAGGAGTCGATCTGCCATTCCGCCAACCGGGCGGTGGTCTGCCCGGTGGACCGGGCCACCTGCACCGCCATGGCCTCGCTCAGCAGGCCCGCCTCCACCAGGCCGGCGAGGCGGCGCAGGGCCAGGACGTCGGCCTCGGTGAGGGCCTTGGCCTGGCCGATGTCCGCGAAGCCCATCGCCCGCCAGAACCGGGACGCCAGCTCCATGGAGACGCCGGCGCTGCGGGCGGCCTGGAACGGGGTGTAGCGGCGCTCGGCGCCCAGGATGAGCTGTTCGAGACGCAGGGCGAGCGGGTCGTCGCCGGTGTCGGGGGCGTGGGGGTCCACCCGGCCGTCCCCGCCAGCGCCGGAGCCCGTGTCGTCGACGGTCACGCCTGCTGCCCTTCCGATCTGCCGCGGTCAGGTATCGACCGGCCTCAACTCTACGGCAGGTGTGCGCCAGCTCACTCGGGGGAGCGCACCCGTCGTACCCGGCCGCGGATCCGTCGTGGCCGCTCGCGCAGTTCCCGCGCCCCTCCGGGGCACGCCGGGCCCCCCTACGCCGGCCGCAGGTGCACGATGTCCCCCGCCCCCACCGGCTCCTGCACCCCGTCCTCCGTGACGATGATCAGTCGTCCGTCCCCGTCCAGCGCGACGGCCTTGCCCACCACCGAGCGGTCGCCCGGCAGTTCCGCGCGCACCACCCGCCCGAGGGTCGCGCAGCCCGCCGTGTAGGTCTCCTGGAGCCCGCACGCCGAGGCATCGCCCCTGGCGGCCCGCCAGCGCCCGTACCAGTCCTCCAGTGACCGCAGCACCGCCCGCAGCAGCGGATCCCGGTCCGTGCCCAGCGCCCCGGCCAGGGCCAGGGAGCCGGCCTGCGGGACCGGCAGCTCGTCCGCCCTGAGCGTGACGTTGATGCCGACGCCGATGACGACGCCGTCGTCACCGGCCCGCTCGGCGAGGATGCCCCCGGCCTTGCGTTCCTCGCCGCCCACCGTCACCAGCAGGTCGTTCGGCCACTTGAGCGCCGTGTCGACGCCCGCCGCCCGGGACAGCCCGGTCGCCACCGCCACGCCCGTCAGCAGCGGCAGCCACCCCCAGCGGGCCACCGGCACCTCGGTGGGCTTGAGCAGCACGGAGAAGAACAGGCCCGACCGCGGCGGAGCCGTCCAGCGGCGGTCCAGCCGGCCCCGGCCCGCCGTCTGCTCCTCCGCCACCAGGACCGCGCCCTCGTCGGCGTCCCCGGCGGCGGCCAGGGCGGCCAGGTCGGAGTTGGTGGAGCCGGTCCGCTGCACCACCTCGATGTCGCAGTACAGGCCCTTCTCGCTGACCAGCGCGCGGCGCAGCGCGGCGGCGTTCAGGGGCGGACGGTCCAGGTCGGACCAGCGGCTGTCGTCTGATGGATTCTGCGGCGTCATGCAAGCCACCCTAGGTGTGGTAAACGACGCACTGCTGATCCGCAGGGCCGCCACTACTCTACGGATGAGTAACCGTCCCCCCTTTTGAGCAGGCAGGGAGCCGCATCCCGATGTCCGAGCCGGAAGAGCGTCACGAGATCCAAGAGATCGACATCCACACGACCGCGGGGAAGCTCGCGGATCTCCAGCGCCGCATCCACGAGGCGACGCACGCCGGCTCGGAGCGCGCCGTCGAGAAGCAGCACGCCAAGGGCAAGCTGACGGCGCGTGAGCGGATCGAACTGCTGCTCGACGAGGGGTCGTTCGTCGAGCTGGACGAGTTCGCCCGGCACCGGTCGACCAACTTCGGCCTGGAGAAGAACCGCCCGTACGGGGACGGCGTCGTCACCGGCTACGGCACGGTCGACGGCCGCCCGGTCGCGGTCTTCTCGCAGGACTTCACCGTCTTCGGCGGCGCCCTCGGCGAGGTCTACGGCCAGAAGATCGTCAAGGTCATGGACTTCGCGCTGAAGACCGGCTGCCCGGTCATCGGCATCAACGACTCCGGCGGCGCCCGCATCCAGGAGGGTGTCGCCTCCCTGGGCGCGTACGGCGAGATCTTCCGGCGCAACACCCACGCCAGCGGTGTCATCCCGCAGATCTCGCTCGTCGTCGGGCCCTGCGCGGGCGGCGCGGTCTACTCCCCGGCCATCACCGACTTCACGGTCATGGTCGACCAGACCTCGCACATGTTCATCACCGGCCCGGACGTCATCAAGACCGTGACCGGCGAGGACGTCGGCTTCGAGGAGCTGGGCGGCGCCCGCACCCACAACACCGCCTCGGGTGTGGCCCACCACATGGCCGGGGACGAGAAGGACGCCATCGAGTACGTCAAGCAGCTGCTGTCGTACCTGCCGTCCAACAACCTCTCCGAGCCCCCGGTCTTCCCGGAGGAGGCCGACCTCGCCGTCAACGACGAGGACCGCGAGCTGGACACCGTCGTGCCGGACAGCGCCAACCAGCCGTACGACATGCACACGGTGATCGAGCACGTCCTGGACGACGCCGAGTTCTTCGAGACGCAGGCCCTGTTCGCGCCGAACATCCTCACCGGGTTCGGGCGGGTCGAGGGCCACCCGGTGGGCGTCGTCGCCAACCAGCCGATGCAGTTCGCCGGCTGCCTCGACATCGCGGCGAGCGAGAAGGCCGCCCGTTTCGTACGGACCTGCGACGCCTTCAACATCCCGGTCCTGACCTTCGTGGACGTGCCGGGCTTCCTGCCGGGCGTCGGCCAGGAGCACGACGGCATCATCCGGCGCGGCGCCAAGCTCATCTACGCCTACGCCGAGGCCACCGTCCCGCTCATCACCGTGATCACCCGCAAGGCCTTCGGCGGCGCCTACGACGTCATGGGCTCCAAGCACCTGGGCGCCGACCTCAACCTGGCCTGGCCCACCGCCCAGATCGCCGTCATGGGCGCCCAGGGCGCCGTCAACATCCTGCACCGGCGCACGATCGCGGAGGCGGAGGCGAGCGGCCAGGACGTCGAGGCGGTGCGCGCCCGGCTGATCCAGGAGTACGAGGACGCCCTCCTCAACCCCTACGTCGCGGCCGAGCGCGGCTACATCGACGCGGTGATCCTGCCGTCCGACACCCGCGCGCACATCGTCCGCGGGCTGCGTCAGCTGCGCACCAAGCGGGAATCCCTCCCTCCGAAGAAGCACGGCAACATCCCCCTCTAGGCCCCGCGGACCCTGGGAGCGGTCATGAACATCAAGGTCGTACGAGGCAACCCCACCCCGGAGGAGCTGGCCGCCGCCCTGGCGGTGGTCCGCGCCCGCGCCGCGGCGGCAGCGGCCACGCCGTCCGGCGCGGAGGTGACGAGGGACGCGTGGTCCGACCCGTCGCGGATCGCGGCCCACCGCGTCCCCCGGCCGGGCCCGACGTCCTGGACCCGCACCTACTGGCCGAGCTGAGGGAAGCCCGCCCCGGCGGCAACGCCCGGGGCGCCAATTGAGTACCGGTACTCAGGCGCCCTCCCCGGCCGAAGCCGCACGCTGGTGGAATGCTGTGGTCAGACCCGGAGAACGAACCGCCGAAGGAACTGCGCGACGCGCAGAACATGCTTCGGCGGCTCGGTCTCCTCATGGCCCTGGCCATGGTCCTTTTCATGATCGTCAGTGGCCTGAGGTGAGCCGGACGGCCCACCCTGACTAACCTGACCGCATGACTGCCAAACGCCGCAGGCGACTCGTGCTCGCCTCCCAGTCCCCCGCCCGGCTGGCCCTGCTCCGGCAGGCCGGCCTCGCCCCCGAGGTGATCGTGAGCGGTGTCGACGAGGATGCCGTCACCGCGCCCACCCCGGCGGAGCTGGCACTGGCCCTCGCCGAGGCCAAGGCGAGCGTCGTGGCGGCGAAGCCGGACGTGCAGGGCGCCCTGGTCATCGGCTGCGACTCGGTGCTGGAGCTGGACGGGCAGGCGCTCGGCAAGCCGGCCGACGCCGAGGAGGCCACCGCACGCTGGAAGAGCATGCGCGGGCGGGCCGGAGTGCTCCAGACGGGGCACTGCGTGTGGGACACGGAGGCCAAGCGGTACGTGTCGGCGACCGCCTCCACCGTCGTCCGGTTCGGCGAGCCCAGCGACGAGGAGATCGCCGCCTACGTGGCCTCCGGTGAGCCGCTGCACGTCGCCGGCGCCTTCACCCTGGACGGCCGTTCGGCGCCGTTCATCGAGGGCATCGACGGCGACCACGGCAATGTGATCGGCATCAGCCTGCCCCTGGTCCGCAAGCTCCTCGCCGAACTGGGCGTGGGCATCACGGAGTTGTGGGTACCGGAGCGGTGATCTGGGCGGGGACGGAGTCCTGCGGCTCGTCGTCCCCGTCCTGCGGCTCGCCCGTACGGCTCACCGGCGTGCCCGCGCCGGCCGGGGCCGCGCCCGGCTCCGCCCGCGCGGCCGGTCCGGCGCCCTCCCCGGGCGTACCGCCGGGTGCCGCGCCCTCCGGGCCGCCCGCACGGTCGTACGTCATCAGGAGCAGCACGATCAGCCCGAGTACGACCACCATGAACAGGAACGCGGTCCAGCCGACCAGGCCCCAGGCGAAGGCGCCGAGCAGCCCGTGCACCACGGCCGCGCTGATCAGCAGGACGCGGCCGAGGCCGGCCGGGGCGCGGTCCCGTACCGCGACGAGCACGGCCACCAGCGCGCACAGCGCGAAGTAGAGGCCGAAGACGACTCCGCCGATCTTCGAGGACATCGACATGACGTCCGGGTCGAGACCGGCCAGGGACATGTCCTGCCGGTCGACGACCACTCCGAGGAACCAGTTCAGCGCGGCGATGAAGACGGCCTCCGCCAGGAGGACGACCGCCACGACCCCTGCCACCGGTCTGCGCACCACCGGGCCCACCCACTCTCACACCAGCAGCCTGTTACCTCAGGTACGTTCGAGACAGCGCGAACGCTACTAACGGGTAAACCCAGGGACAAGGGTTCGGGCGCCAGCAAAGAATCATTGGGCCATTCGTAGGGACTCGACAAAGAATCCGAGTGGGGCGCAGCACGCCTTCACAGAGACCTTGGCCACATGGCAGGGCTAGGGTTTTCCGCAGGAGTCCTGCGTACCGAGGTGCGACATGGGCTTTTGCGGGTCGAGCGAGCCTCGTATCACGCTCCGTGTGGGCAAGCTCACCACAGGGGACGGGTCGAAGTGCCGTGTCGGCAGTCCCTAAACTCGGCTTGTTTCAAGGAGGGAGCCTCAATCGTGCGCAAGGTGCTCATCGCCAACCGTGGCGAAATCGCTGTCCGCGTGGCCCGGGCCTGCCGGGACGCCGGGATCGCGAGCGTGGCCGTCTACGCCGACCCGGACCGGGACGCTCTGCATGTCCGCGCCGCGGATGAGGCGTTCGCTCTGGGCGGTGACACCCCGGCCACCAGCTACCTGGTCATCGACAAGATCCTGAACGCGGCGCGTGAGTCCGGCGCGGACGCCGTCCATCCCGGATACGGCTTCCTCTCGGAGAACGCCGAGTTCGCGCAGGCCGTCCTGGACGCCGGGCTGATCTGGATCGGCCCGCCGCCGCAGGCCATCCGCGACCTGGGTGACAAGGTCGCCGCCCGGCACATCGCCCAGCGCGCCGGCGCCCCCCTGGTCGCCGGTACGCCGGACCCCGT